>JAAYAO010000477.1 GCA_012719335.1 Propionibacterium sp.
GGTAGGTGTCGGCGACCAGGTCGAGGGTCTCGTCGGGCAGTTCCCGCAGCAGGCCCTCCTTGCCGACCGCGGCCAGCGCGCCGGCGTCCTGGGCCAGATAGACCTCGGCGGGCGAGTTCTCGCCCTCCTCGATCAGCTGGGCGGCCATCTCGGAGGTGTTGCCGTAACGCACCTCGACGGTGATGCCGCTCTGCTCGTTGAACTGGTCGATCAGCGGCTGGACGAGCTGCTCGTCGCGCCCGCTGTAGATGGTCAGCGTGTTGTCGCTCTCCCCCTCGGTGCCGGGGTCGGTGGTGTCGGTGCCGCAGGCGGCCAGCGACAGGCCGAGAACCAGCGCGCTCAGGGTGGCGACCGTGCGGCGCCGGGAGGTGGGCAACGTCATCGAAGAACTCCCTCGATCGAAGTAGGTAAGGGGAACCTAACCTTGATTGCCGACCGGTGCAAGCGGTCCGCTCACCGAGTGGATCGATTCGGGACACACCGATTCCGGCCGGCCGCACCCTCAGCGATCCTGGAAGGCGTCCTTGAGCCGGTCCCAGAAGCCGCGGCTGTGCTGCTCCTTCTCGGCCCCCTCCTCGGCCCGCAGGTCGGCGAGCTTGCGCAACAGGTCGCGCTGTTCGTCGTCGAGTTTGGTCGGGGTCTGCACCAGCAGGGTGACGCCGAGCTCGCCGCGCCCCCGGCCCCGCAACCGCGGCACGCCGCGGTCGTCCACCGCGATCCGGGTGCCCGACTGGGTGCCCGAGGGCACCTCGATCAGCACCGACTTGTCGTCCACGTCGGCGTCCTCGAGATCGGCCTCCAGGGTTGGTACCCGCACCTCGGTGCCCAACGCCGCCTGGGTCATCGGCACCTTGACGACCATCTCGAGGTTGTCGCCATCGCGGCGGAAGACGTCGTGTTCGGCAACCGCCAGCTCGACGTAGATGTCGCCGGCCGGGCCGCCACCGGGGCCGACCTCACCCTGGGAGGCCAGGTGGATCCGGTTGCCGGTGGACACCCCGGCGGGAATCTTCACGTTCAGGGTGCGGGTCGAACGCACCCGTCCCTCACCGGCGCATTCGCCACAGGGGTGGGCGATCGTGGAGCCGTATCCGCGGCAGGCCGGGCAGGTCGACAGGGTGCGGATGTCGCCCAGGAAGGAGCGTTGGATCTGCTGCACCTCGCCGCGCCCGGCGCAGGTGCCGCACCGCACCGGGGTGGAGCCGTCGGCGGCACCGGACCCCGAACAGTGCGAGCACAGCACCGCGGTGTCGACCCGGATCGGCACGGTGGCGCCGAAGGCGGCCTGGGCCAGGGTCAGGGTGGTGTGCACCAGGGCGTCCTGACCGCGGCGCACCCGCGAGCGCGGGCCGCGGCCACCACCGGCGGCCTGCCCGAACATGGCGCCCATCAGGTCGCTCAGGTCGAACCCGGCCGCCCCGCCGAAACCGCCACCGAAGCCGCCGCCCATGCCGCCGGAGTTCATCGGGTCGCCGCCGCGGTCGTAGATGTCGCGCTTGTGGGGATCCTTGAGCACCTCGTAGGCCTCGTTGATCTCCTTGAACTTGGCGGCGGCGTCCTCACCGGGAGCCACGTCGGGGTGCACCTTCATCGCCATCTTGCGGTAGGCCTTCTTGATCTCGTCGGCCGACGCGTCGCGGGAGACACCCAAAATGTCGTAGTAGTTGCTCATCTGGTTGTGGTTCTCATCCTTGGGCTAGAAAACGACTGACGTAGCGGGCAACCGCTCGCACCGAGGCCATTGTGGACGGGTAGTCCATCCGGGTCGGTCCGACGATTCCCAGGGAGGCCCACGCGTCGTCGGGCGAGCCGTAGGGGGTCGCGATCAGCGACGTGGCCTGCAGTTGCTCGTAAGGATTCTCCTGACCGATCCGCACCGTCAACTCGCCGCCGCCGGCCGCCTCACCGAGGAGCCGCAGCAGCACGACCTGTTCCTCGAGGGCTTCCAGCACCGGGGCGATGGTCGATTCGAAGTCGGCGCCGAAACGGGCCAGGTTGGTCACCCCGCCGACCACCACCCGGGTGTCCGGTTCGGTGCTGACCAACTGCAGCAGGCCGGTGATCACCGCGGTGCCCAGGGCGGTCAGGTGCGGGGGCAGTTCGTCCAGCAGCGGGGCGAGCAGGCCGGCCACCTCCCGGACGGGTTGGTCGACCACGGCGCCGTTGATCCGGTTCTTCACCTCGGCCACATCGTCCTCGGTGACCTCGGGCACCTCGACGGTGCGCTGGTCGACCCGGCCCGAGGAGCTGACCGCGATCACCAACAGGCGTTCGGGGTGCAGCACCACCAGTTCGACGTGGCGCAGCGCCTCGGTGGACACGATCGGGTACTGCACGATCGCGACCTGGTGGGTGACCTGGGCGAGCAGGCGGACGGTGCGGGCCACGATGTCGTCCAGGTCGGCGGCCCCCGACAGGAAGGTGCCGATCGCGCGGCGTTCGGCCACCGACAGCGGTTTCACCTGGGCGATCCGGTCGACGAAGAGCCGGTAGCCCTTGTCGGTGGGGATCCGCCCGGCGCTGGTGTGCGGCTGGGTGATGTACCCCTCCTCCTCCAGCACCGCCATGTCGTTGCGCACGGTGGCCGGGGACACTCCGAGCCGGTGGCGCTCCACCAGCGCTTTGGAACCGACCGGTTCCTGGCTGGAGACATAGTCGGTGACAATCGCCCGGAGCACCTGCAATTTGCGGTCATCCATGGACGGTCCCTCCTTGTCGTCCGTTGGCACTCACAGCATCGGAGTGCCAGTGTAGCCGCTCCTGCGCGAGGCTCGGCACACCCGCTCCGACCGGCTCGGCACGAGCACTTCGACGGGACTCAGCACGAGTATGCTGCGGCAGCATGACCCAGTTCAGTCGGAGCCCCTGGCAGCAACTGACCCCCCGCACCTGGGTGGCGGTGGCCGAACCCGACAGCGTCAACATCGGGTTGGTGGCCGGGGACGAGGGCTGCCTGCTGATCGATTGCGGGTCCACCCCCGAGCAGGGACGACAGCTCCGGGAAGCGGTTGCCGAGGTCACCGACCGGCCGCTGGTGGGGGTGATCGTCACCCATGCCCATCGCGACCACTGGTTCGGGTTGGCGGCCTTCGACGATCTTCGCTCCTGGGGGCACGAGGGGTTGGCCGAGGCCCGCACCGATGGTGCGGTGCTCGCCGACGCCGAGGCGCTCGGTGTGGCCCCGGGCGACCTGCGCGCTCCGAACCAGCCGTTGTCGCTGGTGGTCGGCATCGATCTGGGCAACCAGTGGGTGGAGGCCCTGCATGTCGGGCCCGGGCACTCCCCGCACGACGTGATCGTGGTGGTGGGGGCCGAACAGGTGGTGTTCGCCGGCGACGTGGTGGAGGGCACCCCCGATTCACAGGGTCGCCCGGCGCCCGAGTACGGCCCCGATTCGGAGGCCGAGCCCTGGTCGTTGGCCGTCGACGCGGTGGTCACCGCGATGACCACACCGGATTGGCGGGCGGTGCCGGGGCACGGCCCGGTGCTCGACAAGGAGGACGTGTCGTGGCAGCGCGGGCTGCACGCGGTGGTGCACGGCGAAACCCACCGCCTCGGCCGCGAGGGCATCGGGCCGGACGAAGCCGCCGAAGCCGGCCACTGGCCGTGGGACTACGACCGGGTGCGCCCCTGGGTCGAACGCGTGCTGCCCACCCTGAGCCGCGGCCGGCAACTGCCGATCAAGCCCGTGTGATCGCCCGCAAGCCCGTGTGATCGCCCGCTCCCACACTGGCTTCGACGAGCTCAACCGGCGTGGACGCGCCACGTGGTTTCGACACGGTTCGCGCGGGCGCGAACCGGCTCAACCAGCGTGAATGACCGACCGACGCGGAACCACCACAACGCAGGGACGTCCTCAGCCGAGCTGTTTCCAGACGTCGGCGACGAGTGATTGTCGTACGCCGCAGCGGTGACACAGGCTCTCCCGCTCCCCGGGGCCGAGTTGGCCACCACATCGTTCGCAGGTTCGGACGGGCACCTGCGCGATCACGGTCAACGAGGGGCCCGGCCCGTGGGGTTGCAGATCGAGGACGTTCTCGGGGCAGATGCGCACGCATTCGGAGCATCCGACGCACTCGCGGGCGTTGAACGTCAGGGAGCCGGCCGCATAGCCGAGAGCGCCGGTCGGGCAGGTCTTGACGCAGGCTTCGCACCCCGTGCACCCGGGGGCGCTGCTCACCCGCGGCAACGCCGCACCACCGGTCGCCGCCAACAACAGATCGCGCGGGGTTGCGTCCGGGGCCGGTTGCGGCCCCGATGCGCTTTCCGGCCGGGGGTCGTCCGCTGGCGGTACCCCGAGACCGAGCAAGCCACGGCGGCTGACGGCCCGGCGTGGACGGCGTACCCGCGACCGAGCAGGCTCGCGGGTGGCGGCCTCAGCGGCCGAGCCGGCATCGGTTGTGGCGCGGGGTTCGACCCGCTCGTGGTGTATCCGCACCGGTGATCCCCCGGCGGCGACAATGCGCCCCGCCGCCCGGATCTGGTCGGTCACCTGTTCCGCCGCGCCCACCGGGCATTGCTCGCACGGGCCGGTGCGCACCGTGGCCATCCCGGCGCGCACGGCACCGGCCGCCAGCGTTTCGGGGTGGATCACACCGAGGCAGGGCACGTCGATGCATCGACCCTCCCCCGGATCACCCAGCACGCGGGTCGGGTCACAGCGCACGGTCGCCCCGAGAGCAATCTCGTCGGCCACCACCGCGGCGTGTGGTCCGACACCGTCGATCGCTCCGACCGGGCAGGCCGGTACGCACAAGCCGCAGCCCACACACGCAGCACTGTCGACCGTGGCCGTCCGGTCGCCCAACTCGATCGCCTGCTTCGGACAGGCTGCGGTGCACACCGAGCACCCGGACTCGTGTCGCCGCGTGCAACGGGCCGGGTCGATGGTGGCGGTCGCGGTGAGCCCGGCGAGCCAGGTCGCGGCCTTGAGCCACGACATCAGCTCTTGGTCACCTCGACCCAGGTATCGAGCTGCGCGGCGCCACCACCGATCGGGTCGGACATTCCGCCGCCGCCGACGAGGGTCTCGTCGATCAGCAGGTCGTTGACGGCGAAACCGGCATCGCGCGGTCCGGCGTAGCCGGTCTCCTCGTGTTGGGGTGTGACCAACTTGGCCGAGGACTGGTGTCCGTATTCACCGGGCGGTTCGATCGTCTCGCCGTCGATCTCGACGGCTCTGGCCCCGTATTCGCGCATGCCGAAGGTCGCGTCCGCGCCCACGATGCCGGGTCGGATCGCCTCGGTCAGCAGCGCGATCCCGGTGACGGTGGCGCTCGGCGAGGCGATCGTGATGGTGTCGCCGGTTTCGATGCCCCGGGGCCGGGCGTCCGCCGGGTTGATGGAGACGAAGTTGGACGGGCGCACCTCACGCAACCACGCGGAGCCCGCCGTGCGGTGGGTTCCCTGTTGACGTGCCTTCCAGTTGATGAAGTGCAGGGGGTATCCGTCCCGCGGGATCGGGTCACCGTTGGCCAACCGCGGGTCGCGCAGTGCGGCCAGGCCGTCGAACGACTCCCCGGTCATCGGGTCCTTCGCCGCGGCGACCTTCGGGTCGTAGAACTGGCACAGCCCGTTGTACCGGTACTTCAGCAGGTCGCCCTCGTAGCCGTTGGCGTGGTCCGGGCCATGCCCTTCGAAGCGGCCACCCCGGTTGAGCACATACACGACCTTGGGCCATTCCTCCGCGCTGACGGCTTCCTTCCAGACCCGCTCGTCATAGGCGTCCTTGAGGTAGCGTTGCCGCGTCTCGCTGAAGATCGACTGTTCCTCGGCGTCGGCATCGGGCACCGGCTCGGCACCGGCGAAGGCGACATTGGCCGCCATCTTGAGCCAATAGTCCTCGTTGGTGTTCCAATGGTTGCCGGGCCCGAAGGCGTCCGCCCCGACCCCGGGCAGGCCGAGTGCCTTGCCGAGTTCGAGATAGGTCACCTCGACGGGGCGGGGCCCCTCGAACGCCCGGGTTGTCGGCTGACCGAGCTGGGTCACGGCGTACTGCTGCGATGGGTAGATCGATTCCTGGGTGAACCGCTCGAGGTAGCTGTTGTCGGGCAGCAGCAGATCGGCATACCGGGAGGTGTCACCGACGACGAGGTCGAAACAGACCAGGAGTTTGATCTTGTCGGTGTTCTGCAGGGTCTTCGCCTGACGGTGCGCTCCCGGCGAGGAGTTCAGCGGTGAATGCCGA
>JAAYAO010000478.1 GCA_012719335.1 Propionibacterium sp.
GCCGGTGCTGGACGATGCCCGTTCCGAGGTCTTCGGATACGTGGTGCGTGAGGGGGTCACCAACGTAGTGCGGCACTCGGGAGCCTCGGCGTGCCGCATCGAGGTGACCGACGACCGGGTCACCGTCACCGATGACGGACGAGGCTTCCCGACCAGCCAGCACCGCACCGGACTGCGCGGCCTGGCCCACCGGGTGGAAGCCGCCGGGGGTGTGCTCGAGGTGGATTCGGGTCTCGACGGCACAATCGTGCGTGCGGTGTTCGGCGAGCAGGAGGTGACCCGATGACCCGGGTGGTGATCGCGGACGATCAGGCGCTGATCCGGTCGGCGCTGGCCACGACCCTGGATCTGGAGGACGACCTGGACGTGGTCGGGCAGGCCGGCACCAGCGCCGAGGCGGTGCGGGTGTGCGCCGAGACCCAACCGGACGTGGTGCTGTTGGACGTCCAGATGCCCGACGGCGGCATCCCCGCCGAGGACGGGATCGACGCAATTCCCGCGCTGCTCGATGCCGCACCGGGCGCCCATGTGATCGTGGTGACCACCTTCGGGCGTCCCGGGTATCTGCGCCGGGCGATGGAGAACGGGGCGATCGGCTTTCTGGTCAAGGACGCCCCGGTCGATCGGTTGATCGAGGGGGTGCGGCAGGCCGCGTCCGGGCTTCGGGTGGTCGACCCCGAGTTGGCGGTGGCGTCCCTGTCGATCGGCGCCAGCCCCCTGTCCGAACGCGAGGCCCTGGTGTTGGCCGCCTCGGCCGGCGGCTCCTCCACCGGCCAGATCGCCGCCGCGGTACACCTGTCCGAGGGCACCGTGCGCAACTACCTGAGCTCGGCGATCGGCAAACTCGGCGCCCGCAACCGGGCCGAGGCCCTGCGCACCGCCACCGACAACGGCTGGGTGTGAGGCGGGCCGGGCGGACGCTCACGGAGTTTCGACACGCGCTGCGCGCCCGGCTCAACCATCGTGGGAGGGCCCAGTCGGTTGAGCAGCCCGCGCCAGCGGGCGTCGGCGAAACCAGCCGGCCCGGGCGGACATCTCACGGGGTTTCGACACGCGCGCTCCGCGCGCGGCTCAACCAGCGTGGCGGGCGGCGTCGGTTGAGCCCGTCGGAACCAGCCGGCCCCGGTCGCGGTTCTGATCGGACGGGCGGTCAGTCCTTGCCGGAGAAGCCGCCGCGGGCGGTGACGAAGCCGCCGTCCACCGCGATCGCCTGACCGGTCACCCAACTCGACTCGTCCGACAGCAGGTTCACCGCCATGGCCGCGATGTCCTCCGGCCGGCCCAGCCGCCCCAGCGGGTAGTCGCGGACGTGCGAATCGAGGTTCTGCCGGGCGGTGGCCGCCACGTCCTCGGCCCCGGCGTTGCGGGCGTGGCGTTCGGCCGCGGCCACCAGCAGCGGGGTGGGAATCTCGCCGGGGCAGATCGCATTGGCCCGGATGCCGTGCGGGGCGTAGTCGACCGCGAGCTGGCGGGTCAGTGACACCACCCCACCCTTGGCCGCGGCGTAGTGCGGAATGCCGGGCAGCCCGACCAGGCCGGCCACACTGGCGATGTTCACGATCGATCCGTGTCCGAGGCGCTGCATCCCTTCGAGCAAAAACTTCGACGCCAGCCAGACGCCCTTCAGGTTGACCGCGATGAGCTGGTCCCACTGCTCCTCGGGCATCTGGTGCGAGGGGTTCCAGCTCGAAATGCCGGCCGAGGCCACCACGCCGTGGATCGGCCCGAGAATCTGGGTGGCCTTGGCCGAGGCTTCGGCCATCTGGTCGTAGCTGGTCACATCGGCTTGCAGGGGCACCGCGTCGGTGCCGAGTTCGCGCACCCGCTCGGCGACCTGTTCGGCAGCCTCGACCCGGTGATCCAGGCAGGCC
>JAAYAO010000479.1 GCA_012719335.1 Propionibacterium sp.
TCGCCGAGATCGCGAAGAAGGCGGTCGACCCGATGAACGTGATCGTGCCGACCCGGTACTGGAACCTGTCGAGGGCCGCCGCCTCGTCGCTGGCGGTGGACGAGGACACCGGGGCGATCGACGCGGGACGGATGGCGATGGCCTTCCTCGACGTTTCCCGCGGCAAGGGGTTGGCGTTGACCGTGCCGGTGGCCGACCCGAACTACAACACCCACGCCGGTTCCTCGGTGTTGTGGGACGAGGCCGGGGCCGATGAGATGTTCGGCACCATCGCCTCGGGCAGCACCGAGGGGCTGGACAAGTTCGCCACCCCCTGACGCCATGACCGACCCGACGACGGCACCGTTGACCAGCAACGTCACCGACGTGGCCCTGGTCTTCGAGGGTGGTGGGATGCGGGCCAGTTACACCTCCGCGGTGGTGGTGGCCCTGCTGCGGGCGGGCATCCACCTCGATTACGTGGCCGGCATCTCCGCGGGGGCGTCCAACACCGCCAACTACCTGTCCCGCGATCCGGCCCGGGCGCGTCGGTCGTTCGTGGAGTTCGCCGCCGACCCGAAGTTCGGCAACACCCGCACCTTTCTGCGCGGGCAGGGCCTGTTCAACGCCGAGTACATCTACGAGCAGACCGGCGGCCCGGAGCAGGCGTTGCCCTTCGATTTCGAGACCTTCGCGGCCAACCCGGCCCGGATGCGGATCGGCACCTTCGACATCGTCGCCGGCGAGCAACGCTGGTGGAGCCGGGAGGACATCACCGAGCCGGCCGACCTGATGCGCCGGGTGCGGTCGTCCTCGTCGATGCCGATTCTGATGCCGCCGGTGAGCATCGGCGAGCACATCTATCTGGACGGCGCGCTGGGCCCCAATGGCGGAATCCCGCTCGATATCGCCCGGGCCGACGGGTTCACCCGGTTCTTCGTGGTGCTCACCCGGGAGCGGGCCTATCGCAAACGACCGACCCGCAACCCGTGGTTCTACCGCCGCCATTTCCGCCGGTACCCGGCGGTGGCCGAGGGGATCATCGAACGCTGGCACCGGTACAACACGATGCGGGAGCAGATCTTCGACCTGGAGAGTTCGGGACGGGCGATCGTGTTCGCCCCGGAGGTGATGCCGGTGACCAACGGGGAGCGCAATGTGGCCAAACTGGCGGCCAGTCACGCCCGGGGCCTGGCCCAGGCCGAACGGGAGTTACCCCGGTGGCGGGAGTTCCTCGGGTTGGCATGACCCCCGGCGTCCCGTCGCCCCTCCCACACGCTCCCTCCCACACACCGGTTGAGCAGGTGGAGCGCCTCTGCCCTCACGCTGGTTGAGCAGGTGGAGCGCCTCTACCCTCACGCTGGTTGAGCAGGTTCGCGCTGCGCGCGAACCGTGTCGAAACCCCCGGCACATGTTCCGGCAAGTCCGTGGGCGACCGGGCCGGATCGGTTGAGGCTGCGGAATCCTCTCCACACGGTGGTTGAGCAGGTTCGCGCTCCGCGCGAACCGTGTCGAAACCCCCGGCGCCCAACCGCCGAAGTCAGCGACTCTCGGGCAACCCACCCAGCAACTGACGGCTCATCACGACCCGCTGCACCTGATTGGTGCCCTCGTAGATCTGGGTGATCTTGGCGTCGCGCATCATCCGCTCACAGGGGTAGTCCTGGGTGTAGCCGTAGCCGCCGAGCAACTGCACCGCGTCGGTGGTGACCTGCATCGCCACGTCGGAGGCGAAGCACTTGGCCGCCGCCCCGAAATAGGTCAGGTCGGCGTCGGAGCGCTCCGAGCGGGCCGCGGCGGCGTAGGTGAGCTGCCGGGCGGCCTCGATCTGCATACCCATGTCGGCGAGCATGAACTGCACGCCCTGGAAGTCGCTGATCGGTTTGCCGAACTGCTTGCGCTGCTGCACATAACCCAGGGCGTAGTCCAGGGCCCCCTGGGCGATACCGACCGCTTGGGCGGCGATGGTGACCCGGGTGTGGTCGAGGGTGGTCATCGCCAGGCCGAAACCGGTGCCGGGTTCGCCGATCATCCGCGATGCCGGGATGCGCACGTTGTCGAAGTAGACCTCGCGGGTGGGGGAACCCTTGATGCCGAGTTTCTTCTCCGGCGCACCGAAGGACACCCCCTCGTCGGCCTTCTCGACCACGAAGGCGGAGATGCCGCGGGTGCGCTTCTCGGGGTCGGTGACCGCGAAGACGGTGTAGTAGTCGGAGACCCCGGCGTTGGTGATCCAGCGCTTCACCCCGTTGATCACGAACTCGTCGCCGTCGGCGACCGCCCGGGTGGTCATCGAGGCGACATCGGAGCCGGCCTCGGGTTCGGAGAGGCAGTAGGAGAACATCGATTCGCCCGCGGCGACCGGGGTCAGGTAGCGCTCGAGCAGCTCGTCGGACGCCCCCAACAGCAGCGGGACGGTGCCGAGCTTGTTCACCGCAGGAATCAGCGAGGTGGACGCACAGACCCGGGCGATCTCCTCGATCACGATCACCGTGGCCAGGGCGTCGGCGCCGACCCCGCCGAACTTCTCCGGGACGTGCGGGGCGTGGAAGTCGGTGGCCCGCAGGGCGTCGTAACTCGCTTGGGGGAAGCTCGAGGACGCGTCGGTCTCGGCGGCGTGCGGGGCGATCTTGGCCTCGGCCACCTCACGGATCGCGGCCCGGAAGGCGGCGTGTTCCTCGCTGGGGCGGTAGACGTCATCGAAGTCGCTCATGCCCACAGGTTACTGATCGGTAGCTCTTACCGATAGGCCTCTGCCCGGGTTGTTGATACCCGCTCCTCCAGCTTGCGAAGGGTTCCAGCCGCGCCACGGGCCTGGCGCGGAACCTGCCGGGGGTTTCGACACGGTTCGCGCGGAGCGCGAACCGGCTCAACCACCGTAAGGCAGGTGTGCGAACCGGCTCAACGGCCGGGTGAGCAGGGCGCGCTCCACCAGCAGGTGGGCGGGTCCGGGGGTCAGTCGCGGTTGCGGACGCGTTCGCCCTTGGCTTCGGCCTGGCGGCGCAGGTCGTCCTGGAAGTCGATCATCTTCTCGATCAACTCCTCGTCGCCGACCGACAGGATGCGGGCGGCCAGCA
>JAAYAO010000480.1 GCA_012719335.1 Propionibacterium sp.
ACCACCGCATCACGGAAACACGATCACGGGGGCCGAGTCAGTACGACACCTCACGGGGTTTCGACACGCCGCGCACGCGCGGCGGCTCAACCAGCGTCAGGGCCAGCCGGGCTCAACCAGCGTCGGGGACCAGCCGGGCTCAACCAGCGGCGTGATGGGTCATTCGACGTCGGGGGTGACCTGCAGGCCGGCGGCTCGGCCGCGGGCGGCCAGCACGGCGGCCAGTTTCATGCCGGCCTCGTCGACCATCTCGTCGTCGACCACGATCGCGCCGACCGCTCCCCCGGCTTCGGCGGTGGCGTGGCCGTAGGCGGCCATGATCCGCTCGGAGCGGTCGAACACTTCCTGGCTCGGGGTGAAGACCTCGTTGCCGGCGGCGATCTGGTCGGGGTGCAGCACCCACTTGCCGTCGTAACCCAGAGCGGCCGACCGCTCGGCCGCGGCCCGGAAGCCGTCGACATCGCGGATCGCCACGTAGGGGCCGTCGATCGCGGCGATGCCGTGCGCCCGGGCGGCGACCAGGATCGTCATCAGCACATGGTGGAAGGCGTCGCCGGGATAGCCGGCCGGGGGCGCCCCGATGTTCAGGCTGGGCATACCCATGCTGGCGGCGAAGTCACCGGGGCCGTACACCAGCGACTGCATCCGGGGGCTGGCCCCGGCGATCTCGTGGGCGGCCAGCAGGCCCCGGGCATCCTCGATCTGGGCTTCGATGCCGATCCTGCCGACCGGTAGCCCGGCGTTGTGTTCCACCTGACTCAACAGCAGGTCCAGCGCGGTGATCTGGGCCGCGGAGGTGACCTTGGGCAGCACCAGGGCGTCGATCCGGTCACCGGCGCCGCCGACCACGTCGATCACGTCCCCGTAGGTCCACGGGCTGGTCCAGTCGTTCACCCGCACGGTCACCGTGGGCGCGGCCCAGTCCCGGTGCAGGAAATCCACGATCCGGGCGCGGGACTCGACCTTGGCCGGTGGGGCGACCGCGTCCTCGAGGTCGAGAAAGACCACGTCGGCGTCCAGGCCCATCGCCTTGGTCAGGAACCGGTCGCTGGAGCCGGGCACCGCGAGCACGGTGCGGCGGATCACGGGGGTGGCATCGGCGGCATTCGACACGGCAGGGCCTTTCGTTCGCGGTCTTCCGGTGAGCCTACCGAGCCGGTGCGCGGCCCCGGTCGGGCAGTGACTGAAACCTGCAGGATTTCGGGCCCCGGAGCCCGGTTCGGGCTTTTCGGGTCGGAATTCGCGTAGGTTTCGGTCACCGATCCCCGGCGCACCGGTCGGAATCGCCCCGACAGTGGCCCGTCGGTGGCGGTCGATACCTAGTACCGTTCCCTCGTGGCTCCCAATTCATCCTCGATCTTCATCTCCCGGATCCGTGGCATGCCGGTGGTCGATACCGCCGGTGACCGGGTCGGGACGTTGCGCGATGTGGTGATCCAGGTGCGGGCCGCCGGACGCGCCCCCCGCGCCAAGGGCTTGGTGGTGGAGTTGTTCGCCCGGCACCGGATCTTCGTGCCGATGGCCCGGGTGTACAGCGTCACCGCGATGCAGGTGGTGATCTCGGGGGTGGTGAACACCCGACGCTTCGAACGCCGTGACGCCGAGAACCTGGTGATCGGTGACCTGTTCGACGCCAAGGTCAACCGGGTCGGGCATCAGGGCAATGCTTTTGTCTTCGATGTCGCGATGCGGCAGGTGCGCTCCCACGACTGGGAGGTCAGTGAGGTCGCGCTGCGCGACACCTCCCGGTCGCGGTTCGGTCGCCGCGGTCACGACGTGGTGGTCGACTGGTCGGAGGTGTCGGCGTTGAGCATGGGCTCGGGTCGCAGCACCAGTGAACTGCTCGCCCAGATGGAGGACATGAAACCGGCCGACATCGCCCGTGAGCTGCACGACCTCTCCCCGCAGCGTCGCGCCGAGGTGGTCGCGGCCCTGGACGACGAAACCCTGGCCGACGCGGTCGAGGAGTTGCCCGAGGACGAGCAGATCCAGTTGATCTCCGCCCTGGGCACCGAACGGGCCGCGGACGTGCTCGGTGAGATGGACCCCGATGACGCCGCCGACCTGGTGGCCGAGCTCTCCCCCGACGTGGCCGAGACCCTGCTGCGCGAGATGGAACCCGATGACGCCGACGACGTGCGCCGGTTGCTGTTGTACGAGGAGTTCACCGCCGGTGGTCTGATGACCCCCGAACCGGTGGTGGTGTCGCCCGACGACACGATCGCCACCGCCCTGGCCAAGGTGCGCAATCCCGACGTCACCCCGGCACTGGCCTCGCAGGTGTACGTCGCCCGGGCCCCGTTGGAGACCCCCACCGGCCGGTTCCTGGGCGCGGTGCACATTCAACGGCTGTTGCGCGAACCACCCTCGATGATGGTGTCGGCGATGATCGACGGGGAACTGCAGCCGCTGCACCCGCACATGAGCCTGGCTCAGGTGTCGCGCTACTTCGCCACCTACAACTTGGTCTGTGCCCCGGTGGTCGACGACGACCGGCTGCTCGGCGCGGTCACCGTCGACGACGTGATCGACCACATGTTGCCCGACGACTGGCGCGGTGACCAGATGGACGGCATGGAACCGGAGGAGACCGACGATGGCCGCTGAGGACGCGGATCGGCTGCACACCCCCGGCCGGCGACGCCGCAGCCTGCTGCCGAAGGTGCGGCTGGACGGTGACGCCTTCGGTGCCTTCGCCGAGGCTTTCGCCCGCTTCATGGGTACCGCCCAGTTCCTGGTCTGGATGACGGTGTTCGTGGTCACCTGGGTGGCCATCAACATGATCGGGTTGTTCGGCCTGAAGTGGGACCCCTACCCGTTCATCCTGCTGAACCTGTTCTTCTCCACCCAGGCCTCCTATGCCGCCCCGCTGATTCTGCTGGCGCAGAACCGGCAGGAGGCCCGGGACCGGATCACCCTCGACCGCGACCGGGCCCAAGCCGCCCAGAGCCGCGCCGATATGGACTTCCTGGCCCGCGAGATCGCCGCGCTGCGCATGTCGGTGGGTGAGGTGGCGACCCGCGATTACATCCGCAACGAGCTGCGCGAGGAGGTTCGCGACGAACTGCGGCGCTGGCTCAATGACACAGCGAAGGACGGTTAAGCTGGTCCGCATGCCTGACGTCGCCTCCTCGACCCCCGACCACCCGCTGATGCCGGCGGTCACCGAAGCCCTCTCCCACGTGCAGGACCCGGAGATCAAACAACCTCTCCTGGATCTGGGCATGGTCGAGTCGCTGAACATCAGCGAGGATGGTGTGGTCGACCTGAAGATTCTGCTGACCGTGTCGGGATGCCCGATGAAGGACACCCTGCGCACCGACAGCACCAAGGCCCTGAACGGCGTGCCCGG
>JAAYAO010000481.1 GCA_012719335.1 Propionibacterium sp.
CCTATCAACAGCTCGGCACCTCCGGACTGACCGTTTCGGTCGTCGGCCTGGGCACCAACAACTTCGGCGCCCGGATGGACGCCGCCGCGGTGGACGCGGTGGTCGGTGCGGCCCTGGACGCCGGCATTACCCTGTTCGACACCGCCGACATCTACTCCACCGGTGAATCGGATCGGTTGCTGGGCAAGGCCCTGGGGGCGCGGCGCGACGAGGTGATCGTGGCGACCAAGTTCGGGATGGACATGGCCGGGGCGAACGGCCCCGACTGGGGTGCGCGCGGGTCGCGTCGCTATGTGCGTCGGGCCGTCGAATCGAGCCTGCGCCGGCTCGGCACCGATTACATCGACCTGTACCAGATGCACCGCCCCGACCCGTTCACCCCGATCGAGGAAACCCTGTCGGTGTTGGACGACCTGGTGCGCGAGGGCAAGGTGCGCTACCTCGGCTCGTCCAACTTCACCGGCTGGCAGATCGTGGACGCCGACTGGGCGGCCCGCAACCGCAACCTCGAACCGTTCATCTCGGCGCAGAACGAGTACTCCTGGCTGAACCGCAAGGTCGAGGACGAAGTGGTGCCCGCCCTGGAACACATCGGCGCCGGGCTGTTGCCGTACTTCCCGCTCGCCTCCGGGCTGCTCACCGGCAAGTACGAACGCGGCAAGCCCGCCCCGGAGGGCACCCGGCTGGCCGGCCGGAGCGGATCGGGCGACCCGCTCGCCTCCGCCGACTTCGACACCATCGATGCCCTGACCCGGTTCGCCGAGGAACGCGACCTGAGCCTGCTGCAGGTGGCGATCGGCGGTCTGGCCGCGATGCCGACGGTCGCCTCGGTGATCGCCGGGGCCACGAAGGTCGAGCAGATCACCGCCAACGTGGCGGCCGGGCTGTGGGTGCCGACCGGCGACGAACTGACCGAACTGATGGAACTCGCCGGCGGGCAGTGAACGAACAACCCGCCGAACCGGCTCCGGACGAGGTGGGGGTCGGGCCCTGGCTCGGTGAACCGTCCGACGACCCCCGCCACGACCCGGAGCTGCTCGCCCACGGCGACCGGCGCAATGTGTTGGACCGGTACCGCTACTGGTCGGTCGAGGCGATCGTGGCCGACCTCGACCAACGCCGCCACGGCCTGCATGTGGCGATCCAGAATTGGGAGCACGATTTCAACATCGGCTCGATCGTGCGCACCGCCAATGCGTTCAACGTCGCGGGGGTGCACATTCTGGGGCGGCGCCGCTGGAACCGGCGCGGCGCGATGGTCACCGACCGGTACCTGCACGTGCACCACCACGGCGACGTGGATGCCTTCACCGACTGGCTGGCCGAGCGGCGGATCGTCCTGATCGGGGTGGACAACGTGCCCGGGTCGGTGCCCTTGGAGAGCGTCGAGCTCCCGCAAGCGTGTTGTCTGTTGTTCGGGGCCGAGGGGCCCGGGTTGACCCCCGAGGTGCAGCAGGCCTGTGCCGCGATCGTGGCGATCACCCAGTACGGCTCCACCCGGTCGATCAACGCCGGTGCCGCCGCGGCGATCGCGATGTACCACTGGGCGCTGCGCTGGGCCCGGTGAGAGGCCGCCGATCGGGTTGGTCATACTTGGCAGCGAGACATCCGACGGCGGAGGAACGGTAGTGGCGCAGCAGCAGGCCGGGGCGGGGCCCGAGCGGATCGGGAACCCCGAGCGCGTGCCCACCAAACGGGCCCAGGTGCGGGCCCTGTTGGAGGAGATGATCTCCACCGAAATCGGCCCCGGGGACGCGATCCCGTCCGAACGGACCCTGGTCAACGATCTCGGGGTGAGCCGGGTGACCGTCCGGCAGGCGATCGCCGACCTGGTCGAATCCGGTCGGCTGGAACGGATCCAGGGCAAGGGCACCTACGTGACCGGCCCGCAGGTGAACTCCCGGCTGCACCTGACCTCGTTCTCCCGGGAGATGCGGGCCCGCGGCCTGGCCCCGGCCACCAAGGTGCTGTCCGCCGCCGAGGTGGGTGCGCCCGGTGATGTCGCCGAACGGCTCGGGGTCGCGCCGGGTCAGATGGTGATCCGGGTCGACCGGCTGCGGTTGGCCGACGGCACCCCGATGGCCCACGAGATCGGCTTCTACCCGGCCAAGCTCTTCCCCGGGCTGCTGCAGCGCGAACTCGGTGCCCTCTACGACGTGTTCGCCACGGTCTACGGGGTGGTCGCCACCAGTGGGGAGCAGATCGTCCGGGCCGATGCCGCCGACCACAACCACGCCCGGATCCTGGGGGTGCCGCGTCGGGCCCCGCTGCTGGTGCAGGAACGGGTCACCCGCGCCGGCGACCAGGTGATCGAGTTCTCCACCTCCTGGTACCGCGGCGACCGTTACCGCATCCACATGGCCGTCACCCCCCGCGGCGCGCTGGGTTGAGCGCCAGCCGGCCCGAGCTCGTCGAAACCCGTCCGGTTCCGGCCCCGGACGCCGGTTGAGCTCGTCGAAACCCGTCCGGTCCTCGTCCCGCTACGATGGCGCCATGCAGCCCGGTGGTGACTACTTGGTGTTCGAGCACACCGACGCACTGGTCCGCGCCCGGATGGACGCGCGCCGCAAGGGCATCCGCGGCTCGGTGATCTCGCTGATCTTCACCCTGGTCTTTCTCGCCGTGCTGTTCTACCTGCAACGCGACCTGGTCGAGGAGGGCACCGTCCGGGTGTTCTCGGCGATCTTCATCGGCATCGGGCTGATCAGCCTGGCGGTGTCGGTGGTGCTCTATCTGGTCGCCCGACGCGATTTCCAACGCGTCACCCCCGGGCCGGCGATGGTGGTCGATCGCGAGGGCCTGCACGCCGGGGGTCGGCGGGTCGCCTGGCCCGAGCTGGCTTCGTTCACCACCCGCAGCCGCCGGTTGCGCGGCCCCGAGTACGTGATCACCCCGCACAACGGCCCGGCGATCGTACTGGGCGTGGAGCATTTGGCGAACTTTCCGGCGACGGTGGATTCGGCGGTGCGCATCTATTCGGGTGGGCGCGGGTCGATCGACCTTTCTGGTATCGACCACTGAGGGCCACCCCGCCGTCCGGGTGCGGAACGGGGGTGAGAAACTGGGCCGGTACGACCCACCAACTTGAAAGGCCCACACATGCCCATCGCAACTCCCGAGGTTTACGCCGAGATGCTCGACCGGGCCAAGGCGAACGCCTTCGCCTACCCCGCGATCAACATCTCGTCGTCCCAGACGCTGAATGCCGCGCTGGCCGGGTTCGCCGAGGCCGGCTCCGATGGCATCATCCAGGTGTCGACCGGTGGCGGCGAATACCTGTCCGGCCCGACCGTGAAGAACATGGTGTCCGGTTCGGTGGCCTTGGCGGAGTACGCCCACGAGGTCGCGAAGAACTACCCGATCAACATCGCGCTGCACACCGACCACTGCCCCAAGGACAAGCTGGACGGCTTCGTCAACCCGCTGATCGACATTTCCCTGGAGCGGGTGCGCAACGGTGGGCTGCCGCTGTTCCAGTCGCACATGTGGGACGGCTCGGCGGTGGAGTTGAAGGAGAACC
>JAAYAO010000059.1 GCA_012719335.1 Propionibacterium sp.
GAGGGCGAACCCGGCATCGCGATCATCTCCGACGACTGGGAGGGCTGAGCGCCGACGCCGGACGGGGCGGCCCGGATTTCGACTCACGCGCTGCCGCGCGTGGCTCGATCGGCGTCCGTCCCCAACGCCGGTTGAGCGGGGGCCGCAGGCCCGAGTCGAAACCACCCGACCCGAGGCGCAATATCGAACGCCGGTTGAGCCGGACGGCGTCAGCCGTCCGAGTCGAAACCACCGGACCGACGCGCAGAACCCGGCCCCGGAAATCAGGTCGGTGGCCCTGATTTCGACTCACGCGCTGACGCGCGTGGCTCAATCAACGTCCGGCCCCGAGGCCGGGCGGCGTCGGCCGTCCGCGTCGAAACCGCAGAACGAAAGCGCCGGACCTGCTGTGCACAGGCCCGGCGCTTCGTCGTTCGATCAGCGGGAGACGATCACCGAGGAACCGTGGCCGAACAGGCCCTGGTTGGCGGTGATACCCACGGTGGCGTTGTCGACCTGGCGGCCCTCGGCCTGCCCGCGCAACTGCCAGACCAGCTCACAGACCTGCGCCAGGGCCTGGGCCGGCACGGCCTCACCGAAGCAGGCCAGGCCACCGGACGGGTTGATCGGAATCCGGCCACCGATGGTGGTCTCCCCGTCGCGCAGCAACTGTTCGGCCTCACCCTGCCCACACAGCGCGAGGTCCTCCATCCAGTCGAGTTCCAGCGCGGTGGACAGGTCGTAGACCTCGGCCACCGACACGTCCGACGGCGAAATACCGGCCTCCTCGTAGGCGGCGTGACCGATCGACGCCTTGAAGGTGCGCTCACCGGCGGGGACGGCCGCGGCCGAGTCGGTCGAGAACAGCGGCATGTCGATCACCGTGTTCGGGAAGGTCGGGGTGACCGTCGAGATCGCGTCGATCCGCACCGGGTCGGCGATGCCGTGCTTCTTGGCGTACTCGGCCGAGGTGAGCACGATCGCCGCACCACCGTCGGAGGTGGCGCAGATGTCGAGCAGGTGCAGCGGGTCGGAGACCACCGCGGAGTCGAGCACGTCCTGGGCGCTGACCTCCTTGCGGTACCGGGCGTTGGGGTTGTTCAGGCCGTGCTTGGCGTTCTTCACCTTGACCTGGGCGAAGTCCTCCTGGGTGGCGCCGTAGAGGTCCATCCGGCGACGCGCGTAGAGGGCGAAGTAGCCGGGGTTGGTCATGCCCAGCAGCCGGAACCGCAGCCAGTCGGGGTCGTCCCAGCGCTCCCCGGCGGTCGGAGCGAGGAAGCCCTTCGGGGTGGTGTCGGCGCCGACCACCAGCGCGACCTCCGACTGACCCGACAGGATCTTCGCCCGGGCCACGTCGAGGGCCTGGGCGCCGGTCGCACAGGCGGCGTACGAGGTCGCCACCCGGGCACCGTTCCAGCCCAGGGCGGAGGCGAAGGTGGAGCCGGCGACGTAGCCGGCGTAGCCACTGCGCACGGTTTCGCCGCCGACGATCAGGTCGACGTCGTTCCAGGCGATCCCGGAGTCGGCCAGGGCCGCGCGGGCGGCGTGCACGCCGTACTGGACGAAGGGCTTGCCCCACTTGCCCCAGGGGTGCATGCCGACACCGGCAATGGTGACCTTGTCGCTCATCGTGCCGCCTCCTCGGTGGGCTTCCAACGCCAGATGGTGCGGTCGCCGGTGTCGTCGGTGTTCAACACCTCGACCACCAGTTCGACCGGGGAGCCGACCTTCACATCGTCGACCGAGTAGCCGTCGGCGAGCTGGCCGAGCACCACGATGCCCTCGGGCAGTTCGACCGCGGCGAGCGCGAAGGGCTCGTAGGGGTCGGTCTGGGCGATGTAGGGAGCCGGCGGCTGGTACTGGAAGTCGGTGTAGCTCCAGACGGTGCCGGTGCGCGAGAAGGTGTACTCCTCGAACTCCTCACTGTCACAGTTCGGGTTCTTGCAGTAGATGTCCTGACGGGGGAAATAGACGGTGCCACAGGCAACGCACTTGGTACCCAGCAAGGCAGGCTCATCACCGGTGGTGAACCAGTCGATGATGGGAGTCGCGCTCACGGCCCCTCCTCTCATGTCGATTCCGGGGACCCTGGCGAACCACTCGCCGGGACCGCCCGTCAGCTTAGTCAGCGGGCTCGGCCGGGTCCGGGCACCATTCCGCTGGTAGGGATACCGCAGCATGCGACCGTGGCCACACCCCGGGTGACCGGGTGGCCCCGAAGATCGTGTGAGATCTTGTGCACCCCGCGGGCAAAAACTCACACGATAATTGCGTCCGGCTCAGCCGCGGCGCGACAGGTACCAGTCGAAGGCCTTGTACAGCACCCGGTTCAGCGGCAGATCCCATTCCCCCAGCAGTTCGACGGCCTGGCCGCCGGTGCCGACCTTGAACTGGATCAGCCCGATCTCGGGGTCGTCCTCGGCGATGCCGTCGGTGATGCCGCGCAGGTCGTAGACGGTCGCGCCGGCCGCCAGGGCGTCGCGGATCATCCGCCACTGGATCGCGTTCGAGCCGCGCACCTCGCGCTTGGCCGTCGAGGAGGCGCCGTAGGAGTACCAGGCGTGTTCCCCCACCCGCACCCAGGTGGTGGCGGCCACCAGGTCACCGTCGTGGCGGGCCAGGTAGAGCCGCAGCCGGTCGGCGTCCTCCGCGGCCATCGCGTCCCACATCACCTCGAAGTACTCCAGCGGACGAGGGGTGAACCCGTCGCGTTCGGCGGTCTCCAGGTAGAGGGTGTGGAAGGTGGCCAGGTCGTCGCGGGTGCCGAGGGTGATCTCGACCCCCTCCTTGTCGGCGCGCTTGATGTTGCGTCGCCACAACTGGTTCATGCCCTTGAGCACCGCCGCCTCGTCCCGGTCGGCCAGCGGCAATTGGAAGACGTACTGCGGCTGACCGGCGGCGAACCCGTCCCCGGACTTCGGGGGCAGCCAGCCCAGCCGGGCCAGGGTCGCGCCGAGCCGTACCGCGTGCCGGTCGAACTCGTCGGGTTGCAGGTCGCCGAGCCGACGGGCGGACGGGTCGGCGATGCCGGCCTTGATGGTGTCGGGGTACCAGCGCCGCACCACCACCGGCGGGCCGATCCGGATCGCGAAGGCCCCCTTGCGGTGCACGTGGTCGCGGAAGGGTTCGAGGTAGTCGGCGATCGTGTCGGACGACCACTCGTCCAGCACCGGGCCCTCGGGCACATAGGCCAGGTAGCGCTTCACCTTCGGCAGTTGCCGGTACAGCACCAGCGCCACCCCGCGGAGCCGCTCGCCGTCGAAGAAGCCGAGCGATTCGCTGCGCCACTCGCTCTTCACCGTGGCCCACGCCGGGGTCTGCAGAAAACTCGCCGACGCCCGGCCGGCGATGTGGGCCAGGTGTTCGGCGGACGTGATGGGGCGTACCGAGATCGTCACGGCTTCGACCTTACAACCACCGCACCGTTCGGGCGCGCCGCCGGCGCGGACGGCCGGGCCTCGGCGGGTTCGGGGGCGCCGGCCCGGGCTCGATCCGTGATCGGTAGCCGGGCCCGGCACCCAGGATGGTGACAACGAGATCCACCCACGAACGAACCACTCGGGAACAAGGAGCACACCATGGGATTCTTCGACAAGATCAAGCAGGCCAAGGAGTCGATGACCGCGGAGAACATCAAGGCCGGCTGGTCGGCCGGGATGTCGTCCGTGGCCAACCAGATGAGCAACCCGGCCCGGGCCGCGGCCAATGTGCCGAAGCTCCAGGCCTACGGGGCCGAGTTGCAGCGCATCCAGTCGGTCGGTATCCGCGGCACCGGCGTGGTGCAGAGCCTCACCCCGATTCCGGGTGCGGAGCAGCTCGACCCGAACCTCGACTGGATGGCCGTGCACACCGAGATCACCCTGCCCGGCCGGCCGGCCTATCTGGCGGCGAACAACCAGTTGGTCCCCCGGCTGACCGCCCACCTGTATGCCGCCGGAACCCGGCACAACGTCGCGGTGGATCCGGCCGATCCGAACGCCTACACCTTCACCGAATGATCCGCTGACGCAGCCGCCGCCACCGCGCCGGGAAGGGCCTCAGGGCTTCTTCCCGGCGTTTCGTGTTGGGCGATTCACCGATCGACCAGGTGGGTGGCCGCCGCGGCCCAGACCAGCGGGGAGTCGGCCTCGTCGCCGCCGGCCAGCCAGGCCTCGGCCCGCTCCAGTTGCCATCGGCCGAGGGCGGCCACCGGGTCGGCGGTGTCGTGGGCCTCGTCCACCGCCAGGATCAGCCGGCGCAACGGTTGCCCGGCCAGCGCCGCGTCGGTGGGCAGCGTCCAGATCGAGGAGGTCACCAGCCGGGCCCCGCGCAACACGGCGGCGAGGGTGAGGCCGAGCGGTTCGGGGTAGCGCAGGTCGGTGCCCGACCCGCAGCCGAGCAGGGCGACCCGTTCGGGGAACCGCCAGCCGGGTTCGGTCAGCAGTGCGGCCGCGGTGAGCGGACGGTGGCGGCCGGTGTCGTCCACACAGCACAGGTGCATCGCGGACGATTCGCCGGTGGCCAGTTCCACCCCCGCGGCACTGACATGGCCGACGTAGAGGAAGCGCGCGGCTTCGCCGAGGGCGCTGCGCAGCCAGTGCCGGTCGAGGTCGCGGCGGCGCACCAGGTCGGGGTAGCCGGTCACCGCCGGGACGAGCCGGGGGCCGTGCCGGGCGATCAACTCGGCCAGCGGGTCGGCCGGGTCGGGACGGCCCAGTACCGAGCCCAGCGCCGAATCGGCGGCGTGGCCGGGCACCCGGGGGTCGAGCACGGTGACCACGGTGGTGCCGGTGGTCGGCGGATCGGCGTCGGCCAGCACGTCCCGGGGCACGCCGAGGCAGACATCGGCCACCTCGGCCAACCAACTGCGCCGGGAGCCGTCGGCGTTCAGCCGCACCCGCAGCAGCGGCCAGGGCACCTGCGCCAGGGCCGGGGAGGGTTGGATGCGCAGGCGGGGTTTGCGTCCGTCGCGTTGGGCCCGGTCGATCAGCGCCAGCACGATCTCGCCCGGGATCAGTCCGTCACCGAGCTGATCGAGCAGGTTGACCGTGGCCTCGGGGGTGCCGAAGGGGCCCTGTCGCGCCCGGTCGATGGCCTCGCCGGTGGATTCCCCCTCGGCCGCATCGGGCAGGGTCAGGGCCATCGCCGCTGGCACGGCGACGAGCACGTTGGGGTGCAGCCGGCACGCCTCGGGGTGCGGCCGATCGGTCCACTGCCAGGTCGCCCAGCAGTTCTCGGCCTCGGCGTAGGCCAACGCCATCGTCGCGGTCATGCCGCCAGTATCCCGTCTTCGTCGTGGGCCCGCTCCCCCGCCACTGGGTGGGCGCGGGCCCGTGCGCTCGTCCCGGGTTGTGTCGGATCGGGCCCGTCCCTGTTTTCCGTTGGGACGGCCGTGGCCGGGACTGCGTGACACCTGCGGGGGTTTCGACACGGACGCTCCCCGTCCGGCTCAACCAGCGTGTGTGGCGTGTCCGCGTGGCCGGCACAAACCAGCGTGTGGGCGGGTCGGTGGGATGCCTGCGGGGGTTTCGACACGGACGCTCCCCGTCCGGCTCAACCAGCGTGTGTGTGGGAGCTGCGCGTCCGGCTCAACCAGCGTGTGTGTGGGAGCTGCGCGTCCGGCTCAACCAGCGTGCAGAGAGCCCCGCGCGTCCCACCCTCAGGGGCGCGCGGGGCCGCGGGGCAGAGGTCAGCCGCAGTCGACCATCACTTCGAAGGGCTCGGTCTCCATGCTGGTGGGGTCGTCGAGGTTGGTCACCACGCCTTCGCCGGTGACCTCGTAGACGTCGCCGTCCTTGCTGGCGGTGGCGCTGCCCATACCGGTTTCCTCGACATAGGCCAGGGTGTTGCCCTCGGCGTCGACCAGGGCGACCGTCTTCACGGTCGGCTCGTCCCCGGTGGTGAGCTGCACGGCGAAGCCCTCCTGGTCGCCGCTGGTCGAGCCGATCACGATGTTCATCATGCCGCCGCTCTCCTGGCAGATGACCTCGGCGTCGTTCATGGTGATCTGCTGTCCACCGACCGTGACGCTCCACTTCTCGCCGGCACCGGTGGATTCCTCGGTGTCGGTCTCGGTGGTGTCGGTTTCGGTGGTGTCGGTGTCCGCGGCCCCGGTGTCGGTGGCTTCCTCGCTGGTCGGGGCGGTCGCCGGTTCCTCGTTCTCGGCGGCCATGCCGCCGCCGCTGCACGCAGTCAGACCGAAGCCGAGCAGGCCGGCGGTGACGAGCGAGGTCAGCTTGGTGATCGTGGTGCGGTTCATGTCTTCTCCTTGGTAGTCGCAGCACCGGTGTGGTGCCATGACTCGAAGGTAGAAATCGCCCCGGGGCTACCGATCACAAGTTGTCGTCCCGCCCCGGACGGACCGCTGCAACCCTCGTCCACTGCCGGCAGCCAACTGTGATCGGTAGCGAGGCGGGGTTGCGACGGTGGTGTCATGAACGGATTCACACCCCAGATACCGCCGATGATTAACTCGATGGCCTCGGCCATGCCGGGCTCGTCCCGCGAGCAACGCACCTCACCCAGCCCCGCCGGCTGGGTCTTCACCGCCGCCACCGTGGTGTTCTTCGCCCTCTTCGCCCACTCACTGGTGCCGGTGTTGGACACCTTCCGGCAGATGATGATCAACCCGATCGAGACCTGGGGCACCCCCGACACCCGGGTCGGCCGCTACATCGTGCTGGGCCCGTTGGTGATGCTCGGTTCGATTGCCGGGTTCGCGTCGATGTGGCGGGCCGGATCCTTGCGCACCGGCATGCTGCTCAGTAACGGGGCCGGCGTGGCCGGGGCCGGGCTCGGCGTCCTGGCCGGCTGGACGAAATGGACCCCGCCGGTGCGGATCGACCCCGCCTGGGATGTCTACGCACTCGCCGGCTATTGGGCTCCGGTGTGGTTGCCCGCGGTGCTGTTGATCGTGGGCGGAGCCATGCTGATCGGTGCGGTGGCGTCGATCGTGGCCGCCCGCAAGCGCGCCGACGAACGCGACTCCATGCGCCGGGCCGGGCATCAGGTGGTCGGCCGGATCATCGACGTGGTGTTCACCAACACCTGGATCATGGGTGACCCGCAGTTCCGGGTCACGGTCGCCTACGACACCCCGCACGGCCCGCAACAGGCCACCCGCACCCTGGTGGTGCCGGCGATGTCGGCCCCGGTCAAGGGCACCCCGATCACGGTGTTGTACGACCCGACCCGGCCCGGCCGGATCGAACTCGATTACGACACCGACCGGCATTCCTTCGGTGGCTGGGCCGCCTTCCTGCCCCAGCCCTGACCATCCGCACCCGACTCAGTAGTCGTCGTCGGCCTCGGCCCGGTACGAGATCGCGTCGATGATCCTGCGCCGGCCCCGGGCGAGGTCGCGCACCCGGGCCCGCATCCCGGCCTCCTCGGCCACTTCCGTACCGACCACCACCTGCAGGCTGTCCCAATCCGCGGCCCAGGCCTCGGCCGCGCTGATCGGCAGCTCCACCTCGGCGGTACCGGCGGCGTCCAGCACCGTCGACACCGCCTCACCCGGTGGCAACCGCACCGACACCGCCAGCCCGGCCAACAACGGCCCGGGCTCGTTCGTCGTGTGCACCATGATCCGCACCACCACCCGGGGGGCGGCATCGACCGTCCACCGCACCGGCTGCTCACCGGCGTCGATCACCCCGCCGGGAACCCCCTGCCAGGCCATCGCCGCGGTGCCGGAGGCGATCACCCGATCGGCAGGTGCCGAGGCCCGGCCGGACGCGGCCAGTGCGTAATCGGCCCGGGTCGCCACCGGCTGCGGTGTGAGCCGGGGCAGCAGCTCGTCGTCGACGATGTCGTCCACCTCGGCCACCACCTCGGCCAGTTCGGCATCCAGTTCACCCGCCGGCAGGGCCGCGATGCCGTCGCGGGGGCTGGTCGGCCACCAGGTGCGCAGCCACAGCCCGTGCGCGGCCTTGCGCAACAGCACGATCAGTGGGTGCTGCCATGCCACGCTCACCGCGATCGGGTCGTCGCCGGCCGGCCCCGTCAGCAGTGCGACGTGGGCGGGTTCGCCGATCAATTGCCACAACCAGTCGGCCTCGGCCGGGTCGGTGACCGTGATCGCCGGCGGCTGGTCGACCGGCGCGTCCACCGGCCATTCCAGCACCGCGCCTCGGGCTTCGAGCACCTGCACCAGCGGAGCCGGGGCGTCCGGGATGCTGCCGAGGGTCCACAGGCCGAGTCGTCGTTGCCAGTTCATCCGGCCACCTTCTCCAGCACGTCACGGATCTGTTGGCGATGGTCGAGCATCACCGAGCGGGTGATGCCGGTGAGCAGTTCGCGGGCCTCGTCGTCGACCGGGGTTTCGGTGACATCCCGCCCGTGCAGCCGCACCCACAGCCGGTTCAACCAGGGCCGCCAGAACTCGGCCAGCTCGTCCACCACCCGTTGTTGGCGGGGGTGGATCGCCCGCCCGGCGGCCAGCTCCCGGCGCAGGTGCATCACATAGGCCTCCTTGCGGAGCCGGGCCTGCAGTTCGGCGACCAGCCGGGGACGGGTGATCGGTTCGACCACCTGCACGCCCAACGGGTCGAGCCCGGCCGCGGCGACCACGCCCAGCACGAACAGCGCCTGCCCGTCCGGGGCGAACAGGCCGAAGGGGGCCATCGCCCGCTCCGCCTCGTCCTCGATGATCTCGGGGCCGCTGATCGTGGCATCGACCTCGCGATACCGGCGCAGGGCGCCGCGGGTGCGTTGTTCGAAGGTGCGATCGAGCGGCAGCTCTCCCCGGCCGAGGTAGCCGGGCGGTTGCAGCGGGTCGTGGTGCGAGATTCGCAACCCCGGACGGGGCAGGCCGACGCGGCCCAACAGTTCCGCCGGCAACCCCGGGGTGGCCCGCATCGCCAGACCCAGTCGGGGTGCGCCGGCATCGATCAGCCCGGCCAGGGCCGCCTCGTGACCGGCCCGGCCGGTGGGGTCGACGGCTCGGTCAAGGGCGGTGGTGATCCGTTCGGCCCAGGTCGACAACTCGGCCTCGTCGGGGGCCGGTTGGTCGGCGGTCCAGGTCTCGGTCCAGATCCGACAGACCTGCCCCCGGGTGTCGTCGGCGGCCACCAGGGCCGCCAACCCGTCCAGCCCGGGCAGCCCCCGCTCGTGCACCTCGGCCAGGGTCTCGGCGCAGCGCTCGTCGGCGTCGGGACCGGGTGCGCCGGCGGTCACCGCCAACTCGAAGGCCCGCGGAAAGTACAGCTCCTGCGGGTTGCCCTCGGTGATGCCGAGGCGGCGGCGGTGTTCGCGCAACAGCACGAACCAGCGTCCGGCGTCCTCGATGCGGGTGCGGGCCTCGACGAGCAGGTCGTGCAGGTGGGCGGCATCGTCGGCGTCCAGCAGGGCCCGAGCCAGGTTGCGATTCACCCGGGGCCGGATCACCAGCGGGTCGAGCAGGCATTTGGTGGTGCGGGCCAGGGGGCGGCCGGCCTTGTTGGTGAAGGCGGGGGCATCGATCGCGAGCTGCGACCAGAGGTCGGCGATCACCGCGCTGCGAGGGCGCAGATCCACAGTCACGGCATCTCCTCCGGGCGGGCCTGTTGGCATTCTATGTCGCGCAGTGCCACAGTCGTGGCGTGTCGAAGCTGAACGCCGAGGCCGTCCGGGTGCGCGAGATGACCGAGCAAATGGCCGAGCTCGTCGCCGTCGGCGATTCCCGGTGGCGGGATCTGCTGGCCGAGGCGCAGCGGATCGCGTCCGGCATCACCGACCCCTGGTCGGCCGACGACGCCACCACCCGGTTGGCCGTCCTGTCCCACCACGAACGACTGTTGGCCGGGGACGCCCCCGGGGCCCGCGGATTCTTGCACGCGGCGTTGGCCGCGATCGGGCGGCAACGTGGCCGCAGCTCGAACCGGGAGCGGCTCGACGACCACGAGTGGTCGGTGTGGGCCAACCTGTGTCAGGTGGAACAGTTCGCCGGCGATGCGGAGGCTGCCGCCGAAGCCGCCGGACGGGCGGTGGAGTTGGCGCCGCGGACGATCGACCCGGCCCGGGCGCACCGGCATTCGCTGATCATGTTGGCCGCCCTCGACCTGGCCCGGAGCCGGTATTCCGAGGCGATCGCCGGTTACCAGCAGGCCGCCGACCTGTGCCGCGCCGAGGATCCCGGCGAACTCGGCGTCGTGCTGTTGGGGTTGGCCCAGGCCCAGATGCAGGCCGGGTCGCTCGAGGCCGCGACGGTCAATCTGGACCGGGCCGAGCCCCTGCTGGCCGGTAACGCCGAGGGGCTCGCCGGCTTGCAGCAGGCCCGGGCCTTCATCGCGATGGTGTCGCGGACCCCCGGCGCGGCCGACGAGATGCGCGCCTACGCCGCCCGGGTCGGAGTCGGCAGCGAGTTGAACCCGCTGCACCGGGGGCAGGCCCGTCAGGCCTACGCCCACGCCGAACACATCGACGGTGACCCGGCGGAGGCGAAGCGACACTTCGATCGGGTCGTTGCCCGGGCACGCACCGAGAACGACCCGACCGCTCTGGCCGATGCCCTGATCCGGTCGTCGGCGGCCACCCAGGACCTGGCTCTGGTGACCACCGACCCGACCACCGCCACCGGGTTGCACCGGGCGGCCCTGTCGCTGGCGACCGAGGCCCGCGACATCGTCGCCGGGCAGGATCGTCCGATGAAGCTCGCCTCGATCGAGGTCACCCTGGCCGACTACGTGTCGCAATGGCACCAGACCGTCGACGGCATCAGCCTGCCGCTGCTGCGGGCGGCGCTCAGCCGGGTGGACGTGGCCGCGGCCGAGTTGCGGGCGGTCGCGTTGCGTGCCGAGACCGCTGCGGCCCGGCGGGATTTCGCCGGCCTGCACGCCGCGCACGGATTCGACGTGGCGTGTGAGTTGGCCTTCCGGCTCGGTGACAAGGAGACCCTGTCCCGGCTGATCAACGACCGGGCGGCCGGCTACGACTGGCGGGCCGCGCGGGTCACCCCCGAACCGACCGACCCCGTCCCGGATCGGAGTACGGTGGAATCGTGACCGGACTTGTGCTGAACGTCGATGCCGCACCGTGGCGCCACCACCTGCAGCAGACCGCCGAGACCACCGCCGGCCTGGTGCCGGTGGCCAAGGGCAACGGGTACGGCTTCGGGTTGGGCCGGTTGGCCACCGAAGCCGCTGACCTGGGGGTGGCCACCATCGCGGTCGGTACCGCCGGTGAGGTCGCCGCGGTACGCGACCGGTTCGACGGCGAGATCGTGGTGTTGCAACCCTGGCGCCCCGGGGACGCGGTGGCCGAGGAGCTGCTCGACGACCCGCGGGTGATCACCACGGTGTCGCGCACCGAGGATCTCGCGGCGGTGGCCGAGCGGGGCGCCGGCCCAGTGCTGGTCGAGGTGTTGACCTCGATGAAACGACACGGGTTGACGCCCGCCGAGGTGGCGGCGATTGCGCCGCTACTCGACCGGGTCGATTTCCGCGGTTGGACGATTCACCTGCCGTTGCTGGAAACCGGACGTTACGCCGAGGCCCTCGAACACGCCGGCCGGGTGCGCGGAGTGCGTCCGGCCCCGCTGTGGTTCTCGCACCTGCCCTGGCCCGAGGCCACCGCGATCGCGAAGGAGGTCGGCGCCGATGAGTCGGACGTCCGGCTCCGGATGGGTACGCAACTGTGGTTGGGCGCCCCCGAAACCCTGCACCCGACGGCCACCGTGATCGACGTGCACAAGGTGTCGAAGGGTGAGCGGGTCGGGTACCGGCACCGGAAGGCCTCGGCCAACGGTTGGGTGGTCGTGCTCGCCGGTGGCACCGCGCACGGGCTGGCGATGGAGGCCCCCTCGTCGGTGAGCAGCATGCGGCAACGCGCGATCACCGCCGCCACCGGAGCGCTGGCCACCTTCGGCCGGGCGATGTCGCCCTACACTCTCGACGGAGCCAAACGCTGGTTCGTCGAACCCCCGCACATGCAGTCGTCCCTGGTCTTCCTGCCCGCTTCGGCCACTCCCCCGGCCGTCGGCGACCGGGTGCCGGTCGAGCTGCGGTTGACCACCGTCACCGTCGACGAGGTCGCCCTGAACTGACCCCGGCCGCGGGTTGGACCCCGGCCGATCAACCGCGTTGACTGAAAACGCAAGCCTGAGGCGAGCCATGACCACTATGGCCTCGGCGGCGCCCATTCTTGCGTTTTCGGTCAGGCCGCCGGCCAAGGGCAGGCCACGGAGCTGCGGGTCGGTGCGAGTCGGTCATCGGGCCGCGATGGGCGCTCCACCGTCGTCGTGACTGAAAACGCAAGCATGACGCCGACAAAAGCCACTATGGCTTCGGCGGACCCTATTCTTGCGTTCTCAGTCAATACGGGCAGGCGACCCGCAAACCGGGGACGATCCGGTGCCAGCGGACGCGGAGTTGGTTGAGGGGACGGGGTTGGCGGCTGCCGAGGCGACGCAGACCACGACCCGGCAGGCCGGCAAACCCCGAAGGCCGGGGCGCACCTCGGGGTTCAGTCGCGCAGGTGGCGGCGCATCGCCTCGGTGTCGGCCGGGGTCCAGCCGATCACCTCGAGGGCCTGGGCCACTCCGCCGTGGGCGTCCTCGAGGTAGCCGAGGAAGGTGTCCATCGATTCGGGGTGGGTCATGTGTGAGGACACCGAATCGCCGTGCAGGTGGGCGTAGGTGTCGGTGGCCCGCAGCCGGGCGACGATCTGTTCCATTCGTTCCCGGCTGGCGGCGTAGTCGGCGACCACCGCCTGCCGTTCGGCACCGGCCAGCATCAGCGACATCGCGACGGTGATGCCGGTGCGGTCCTTACCCGCCGCACAATGCACCAGGGCGGCACCCTCGGCGTAGGCGACCGCCCGC
>JAAYAO010000060.1 GCA_012719335.1 Propionibacterium sp.
GTCAGGTTCTGGTAGCCACCCTCGGCCAGCAACTCGGAGGCCGCGGCCAGAATGGCCTTGGCCCGTTCCTCCGGGTCGCCGAAGGCCTCGGCCCGGGCAGGGGTGGCGGTCATCGGCGGATCAGTCCCCGGCCTCCAATTGGCCGATCCGGTACTTCAACCAGCCCGAGTGCCAGAAGTTGTTCGCGGTGACCGGGTCGTCCAACAGAGCCCGATGGGTGCGCACCAGCAACGCGCGGGCGCCCGGGTGGTTCGGGTCGGCGGCCAGCACGGCCTCGGCCAGGGCGGTGGCCTGCTCGGCCCGTCCGGCATCGAGTTCGTCGCCGGCCCGGGCCAACACCTGCTCGGCGCCGGCCACCTCGACCAGCATCGCCTGGGTGGCTTCGGGTTCGATCGGGTACAGCGAGGTCGTCGAGCGCTGATGGAACCAGCCCAGGTAGCTCTCGAAGATCGTCTTGACACCCCACGAGACCCGACCATACCCCTGACCGACGTACAGCTCGTCGGGCAAAGTGACCTCGCGCATCAACGTTTCGACGTCCTTGCCGGCGTTGATCCCGTCCAGGGTGGTGCGGTGGATGTACTCCACGGCCGCGTACTGGCGGGCGTAGACCGCGTCGATCAGTTCCGCGCCGTGGATCGGCTCCCCGCGCCCGGTCAGCACCGTTTCGGGTCGCAGATCGCGAATCCGGCGGATGGTGTCGAGGTAGGGCAGGACGAAGCGGTGCTTCTGGCCGCGGATCGTGTTGATGTTCGGGAAATGCCCGAACAGCGGGCCGAGCAGATTGCTCAGCACCAGCAGGCGACGCTGCGGCAGCCAGACCATCGCCCCGTCGGTGGTCTCCCCCACCCCGTGGTGCAACTCCAGATCGACCCCGCCGACCCGCAGGGCGAGGGTGTCGTCGAACATCAGATCCGGTGTCGGCCGGTCCTGCACCGGCGGTTCGCCGCCGTAGGTGGCGGCCAGTTTCGCCAGGTTCTGCTGGTCGGGGGTGAACCACGGCGGGGTCCATTGCCGCATCCGGCCGAAGACCCGCTTGTCGTCGTCCTGGGCCTCGGGGTTGCGCCGGTGCGCCACGTAGATGGTGTCGGGTTCGCGGAAGGTCGCCACCCCGCCGACATGGTCGGTGTGCCCCTGGGTGGTGATGATGTACCGGGTCGGCGCGGTGCTGACCTCGTCGAAGACCTTCTTGTGGAAGGGCGCTTCGTAGCCCAGGCCGGTGTTGATGATCACCCGACCGTTGTCGGTGACCAGCAGGTAGGCGGCGGTGTTGCCCGGCGACATGTACAGCCCGTCGGACACCTCGATCGGCCGGTCGAGGTAGTGCGGGGCGAGCAGATCCTTGGTGCGGGCGTCGATCGCCGCCCGGATGTCGCTCTCGGTGATCATTCGACTTCCTCCTTGACGTCGAAGGTGTCCAGATAGGTTCGGTAGCGGGCCCGCAGCTCGGCCGGTTCGGTGTGGAAGTCGGCGCGCAGGTCGTAGACGACCTGACCGTGTTTGCCGCGCGGATGGGTGTCGAGGTAATGCTCGATCTCGGCTCGGGCCCGGTCGGTGAGTGCCAGGCCGATCCGGCGGTAGATCTCCTCGACGGTGCCCCGATCGTCGGCCATCAACCGGTCGAAGTGGACGTCGATCCGTCGCTCGGGCGGAATCGTCGCCAGGTCGCGGGTGCCGGCGGTCAGCAGCCGATCGACCCGGTCGGCCCAGTATTCGAAGAGCGCGTCGATGTCGAGCTGCTTGAACTGCATCCGGGCGCCGTACCCGGTCATGGTGACCGCCGATTGCACCACCGATACCGGGTCGCGGTGGGTCATCACGACCGTGGCGTCGGGGAAGGTCTCCATCAACGGCCCGAGAAACTCCAGGTGTTGCGGGCACTTCAGCACCCAACGGTCGGGCCCGCGCTGCCACTGCAGCACCTTCAGCATCAGCTTGGTGAACTCGTAGTGCGGACGTTGGTCGTGGCTGAGCTGGTAGTCGCGCCACGGCGGGTTCATGCTCGAAATCCACTCGAAGTTGTAGCTGGCGAAGTCGATGCTGGTGAGTTCGAGTTCTTCGTGGATGTGGTCGGGGTTCATCGGGTGCATGGCTGCGAGCAGGGGGCTGCGGCGCTGCATCTGCTCCCACCGTTCGGCGCTGCGCAGGTAGCGCGGGTCGACCCCGTCCACCGGTTCTTCACCGGCCACCGGCACCGGCTCCTGGGACTCCCACAACTGCAACGATCGGAAGCGGCTGTCGGCGGCCAGCAGGTTCACCAGGTGGGTGGTGCCGGTGCGGGGCAGGCCGACCACGATCACCGGCGCGGTGATCTGCACGTCGTGGATCTCGGGGTGCCGCTTCAGCAGGTCCATCACCTTCAGCCGGTTCGCCGCGTAGGTGACGGTGCTGCCGAAGATCGCCGTCCGGGCCAGGGCGGTGCGGTTCGGGTCGGTGTCGACGCCGGCCAGGATCACCGCGAGGCGTTCGGTGAAGTCCATCGGGCCGAAGTCGTCCAGCCCGGTCTGTTGGCGGGCCGCGGCCAGCACCGCGTCCACACTCAGGTCGACCGGTTGCTGTTGCAGGTATTGCTCGAGGGCCCGTTGGTCGTCGGTCAGGACGGGGGCGCGCAGGTCGTCGATGCGGATGCGTTCGGCCATCGCTCAGCCCTGGACGCTGAAGCCGCCGTCGACCGACAGGGTTTGCCCGGTGACGAACCCGGCGGCCGAACTGGCCAGGAACAGCACCACCCCGGCGAGGTCACCGGGGGCGCCGACCCGGCCCAGCGGGGTGCGCGCCACGGTGGGTTCGCTCATCCCGCGGGAGATCATCGCGCCGGTCATGTTGGTTTCGACCAGGCCGGGGGCGACCGCATTGGCGCGCACCCCGTCGGCTCCCCAACTGACCGCCATGGTCTTGGTGAGTTGCACGATCGCGGCCTTGGACGCCCCGTAGGCGGGGGTCACGTTGATCGCGAAGAAGGAGGTCATCGAGCCGGTGTTGATCACGTTGCCGCCGCCGGGCAGGTCGCTGGCCTTCAGCAGCGGCAACAGCGCCGTGGTCAGCCGGAAGACGCTGGAGAGGTTGATCTGCAGTACCCGGTCGAAGTTCTCCGGGGTCCATTCGTTCTCGCGGGCGAGGTTCTGGCCGGCGTTGTTCACCAACACGTCGAGGGCATCGAACCCGGCCGCCAGGGCGTCGATCTGCGCGTTGTCGGCCATGTCGCAGGACACGTAGCGGAACCGCGACAGGTCGTGGTCGTACTCGGTGGCCGAGGCCTTGCGTCCGGTGATCGTCACGGTGGCGCCGGCGTCGGCGAAAGCCCCGGCGATGGCCAGCCCGATACCGTTGCTGCCCCCGGTCACCAGGACGGTGCGGCCGGTGAAGTCGTAGGCGACCGTCGGTCGCACCTCGTTGGCTTCAGTACTCATATCGCCCACATTGGCGACAAAATGAACGCTGTTCAGCCCGCGTCTCGGTGAGTGGAAAACATTTGCTCACGCCTTCGGACGGGTGCCCGCGGCGAACAGTCCGAACACCGTGGCCGGCACCAACACCGCCATCGACACCAGGTTCAGCCCGGCGTACCCGATCAGCGCGATCAGCGGCCCGCCGAGCACCGCCGCGGCCGCACCCGAGTAGCTCATCAGCGCATCGGTGGCGCCCTGCAGAGGCACCCGCACCTCACCGGAATCGACCCCGGCGAAGAGCGCCGAGGACGCGATCAGCGCCATCGACCAGCCCAGACCGAGGGCGACCAGGGCGACCGTGGTCAGCGTCATGTTGCCGGTGGGGCCGGCCACCGCGCCGAGCACCAGGGAGATCGCCAGGGTGACCAATGCCCCGAAGGCGACCGGCATCGCACCCCAGCGGTCGGCGATCAGGCCGAACACCGGGCTGAGGGCGTACATGCCCAGAATGTGCAGACTGATCACCAGCCCGACCAGTTGCAGACCGTGGCCGTGGTGCTCGATGTGCAGCGGGGTCATCGACATCACCCTGACCATCACCGCGTGCGCCACGGCGATCAACAGCAGGGCGAAGCGGGCCACCCGGTGGCGCATCGCCCATCCGACCGCGGCCCACGCCGAGACCGGACGGGCCGGGCCCCGGCCCGGGGCATGGTCGGCGGTGGGTTGCTCCGAGGCCGGCGGAATCGGCAGCAGAATGCGGATCACCAAGGCGGCGAGGGTGAAGGCCACCACCGAGAACAGGTACGGGCCGGCCAGCCCCGGCACCCCCACCCGTTCGCCGAGTCGGGCCCCGACGGTGGACAGGTTCGGGCCGAGCACCGACCCGATCGTGGTGCCCCAGACCACCAGCGACAGGGTGCGGCCGCGGGTGGTCGGGTCGGCCACGTCGGCGGCTGCGTAGCGGGTTTGCAGCCCGGCGGCGGTGGCCACCCCGAACAGGCCGAGACCGACCAGCAGCGGCATCAGGGCACCGGCCACGGCCGAACCGATCACCACGATCGCGCCGAGCACCGCCAGCAGGTAACCCCCGGTCAGCGCGGCCCGGCGGCTGCGGGCGGCGGCGATCCGGGCCAACGGCACCGCGGCGATCGCGCTGCCCAGCACACTGACCGCCTGCCCGACCCCGGCCAGGGCGGTGCCGCCGACGCTGCCGACCAGCAGGGCACCGACCGCGATACCGGAGGCGACGCCGA
>JAAYAO010000061.1 GCA_012719335.1 Propionibacterium sp.
CTCGGTGGAGAGGCGTAGGCCGACAGGTACTTCACCCCGATCTCGATGGCACCCTCGATGATGTCCATCAGGACGGCCTCACCGCGGGCGTGCCCCTCGGTGCGTTTCAGGCCGCGTTGTTTGGCCCACCGGCCGTTGCCGTCCATCACGATCGCGACGTGCCGGGGCAGCAGGTTGGGTGCGATCAGCGGCGGCCGGGCACCGCTGGGGTGCGGACGCGGCGGTACGGGATCAGGTCGACGAGCCACCGGATCAACCTACCGCGACGGCCCGTCCGCAGGATGCGTCGGCACGCGAAAAAGCCTGCCCTCCACCGGGGAGAACAGGCTCGACGCGGGGCAGGGTCAGGCGTGGACCTTGCCGGCCTTCAGGCACGCGGTGCAGACGTTGATCGCCTTACCGCGGCCGGACACCTTCGCGCTGACCCGCTGGATGTTCGGGTTCCAGCGACGCTTGGTCTTCTTCTTCGACCAGGGCACGTTGTGGCCGAAGCCGGGGCCCTTGGCGCACACGTCACATACGGCAGCCACTGCAGTACTCCTTGGATTTCGATCAGGGTTCCACGACGGGAACCGGTCGATCATAGCCGACGGATTCCCGGGTTGGCGAATCGAGCACCGGGCACCACGGCGCGCACCGTGGATCTGTCGGTGGCACTCATTAGGGTAAGGGATGTGAGTCAACCCCCCAGCCGCTGGCAGTCCGACGCCTACCGGGTGCTGGCCACCAAGGTGGAGCACGTCGTCGGAGGCCCCACCGCGAAGGCCCTGGGTGCCCTCGGTGTCGAGACCCTCGGTGATCTGCTGCGTCATCTGCCGCGCCGCTACCTGTCGAGCACCGACACCTCCGACCTGTCGCAGTTGCGGGTCGGGGACGAAGTGGCGGTGCTCGCCCGGGTGACCCACAGCGAGATCAAGGGGCCTCCCAACGCGAGGCGTCTCGAGGCGACGTTGAGTGACGGACGCGCCACCCTGCCGCTGACCTTCTTCGGTGGGCGTCGCGAGCAGTTGGTCAAACACTGGCAGGGTGAGCTGCGCATCGGCGCCCTGGTGATCGCCACCGGCAAGGTCGGGGAGTTCAAGAACCATCCGCAGATGACCCACCCGGATTTCGCGGTAATCGACGACAGCGGCCGGATCATCGGCGGGGCGATCCGCAACCGGACGATGGGGCGGGTCACCCAATCCGGCGGGCTGATCGGCATCTACCCGGCCTCGGCCAAGATCACCACCTGGGAGATCGCCGAATCGGCGCGGCTGGCGGTCGACCATGTCCGCACCCTGCCCGACCCGTGGCCGTCCTGGGTGGCCGAGGAGGCCGGCTACCCGGCGCTGGCCGATGCCTTCGTCGCGGTGCACGAACCCACCACCCGGGACGAGGCCCGGCTGGGTCAGGACCGGTTGCGGTTCGACGAGGCCTTCGCGGTGCAACTGACCATGGCGCACCGGCGGGCGTCGGCCCTGGCCGGGGTGGCCGTGCCCCGTCCGGAGGTGCCGGGGCAACTGCTGGACACCTTCGACAGCCGGTTGCCGTTTCCGCTGACCGACGGCCAGCAGCAGGTGTCGGCGGAGATCTTCGACGACCTGGCCAGGCCGCATCCGATGCAACGGCTGCTGCAGGGTGATGTGGGTTCGGGTAAGACGATCGTGGCCCTGCGGGCGATGCTGCGCACCGTGGACGCCGGTGGTCAGGCGGTGCTGTTGGCGCCCACCGAGGTGTTGGCGGCCCAGCATTACCGCACGATCACCGGGCTGCTCGGTGACCTCGCCGAGGGCGGCACCCTGGCCGCCCCGGAGCATGCCACCGAGGTGGTGCTGTTGACCGGTTCGATGTCGGCGGCGGAGAAGAAGCGGGTGCTGCTGTCGATGGCCTCGGGTACCGCCGGCATCGTGATCGGCACCCATGCGGTGCTCGGCGAGAAGGTGCAGTTCGCCGAACTGGGCCTGGTGGTGGTGGACGAACAGCACCGCTTCGGGGTGGAACAACGGGCCGCGTTGAACGCCAAGGCCGAGCATCGTCCGCATCTGTTGGTGATGACCGCCACGCCGATTCCGCAGTCGGTGGCGATCACCCTGTTCGGTGACCTGACCGTGTCGACCCTGCGCGAACTGCCCGCCGGCCGGGCCGAGATCACCACGGTGGCCATCGACGTCAACGCGCAGCCCGGCTGGGTCGACCGGGCCTGGGAACGGATCACCGAGGAGGTGGCCGCGGGCCGGCAGGCCTATGTGGTGTGTCCCCGGATTCACGAGAAGGACAACAGTGCCGAAGGGCTCGGCGGGGGAGCGACGGTGCTCGACACCTTCGCCGAACTGACCGCCGGCCCGCTGCGGGATCTGCGGGTCGGGTTGTTGCACGGGCAACTGCCCACCGACGAGAAGGACGCCACGATGCGGGCCTTCGCCGCCGGCGAACTGGACGTGCTGGTCGCCACCACCGTGATCGAGGTCGGGGTGGACGTGCCGAACGCCACCATGATGGTGATCCGGGACGCCGACCGGTTCGGCATCTCGCAGTTGCACCAGTTGCGCGGCCGGATCGGACGGGGTGGTCACGCCGGGCTGTGCCTGTTGATGACCGCCGCCGAAACCCGCCAACTGGGCCGGCACGGCTGGGAGGAAACCCCGGTGTGGCAACGACTGTCGGCGGTGCAGGCCACCCGGGACGGGTTCGAGCTGGCCGAAGCCGACTTGGCTCAGCGCCGCGAGGGGGACATTCTCGGCACCACCCAGGCCGGACGTCGATCCAGCCTGCGGCTGCTCAGCGTGGTCGAACACGCCGACCTGGTGGTGCTGGCCCGTGACCTGGCCGACCGTGCCCTGGCCGAGGATCCGGGCCTGACCACCCCCGGTTTCGCCGACGCTGTCGCCGCCATCGAAGAACTCATGCAGGAAGCCCACTGACCGACGCCCCGCGCTTCGCGGTGCTATGCCGGGTGAGCCGGGCGCGGGAGCGCCCGCGTCGAAACCCGCAAGGCTCCATGCGGACGCAACCAGGTTGGTCGGGAGTTCTTCCTTCACGCTGGTTGAGCCGGGCGCGGGAGGGCCCGGGTCGAAACCCCGCGAGGCGCCATGTGGTCGCACCCAGGTTGGTCGGGAGTTCTTCCTTCACGGTGGTTGAGCCCTGACCGCTTGCGGTCAGGTGTCGAAACCTCGTGAGGTGCTGTGTGGACGTGAGTGTGGTTGGCTCGGTGCTCATCGCACTGGGTTTCGACGGACGGCGGCTGGCGCGGCCTGCTCAACCGGCGTGCGATTTCGCGCGCGGCCTGTTCGACCGGTGCGCTTCCGGCGGGTGCTGCGTTCGGTTCAACCAGCGTGGGCGAATGCCCGATTACCAGCTTGCGGGTTCGTCGCCGAACCGGAAGCGTCGGCCGCTGATCGCGATCGGGCGGATCCGCACGTAGGTCTTCTTCAGGGTGGGCACCCAGGGCTTCAACGGCAGCGTCTCGGCCGCGTCGATCTCGTCGGCATGCTCCAGCGCCTCGGCCTGGCCGCGCACCAGCACGCTCCAACCGCCCTCACCGTCCCACTCGTCCACCTCGAAGGCGACCCGGTTGTTGACGGTCAGTTCCAGCAGTTTGCTGCCCTCCGCGGTGCGGAACACGATTGTGCGATCGTCCACCACGAAGTTCACCGGGTAGATCTCCGGTTCGTTCACCACCGCGGTCGCCAGCCGCCCCAATTCCTGGGCTGCCAGCAGATCCCACGACTCCTGCTCGCTGAGATTGGTCACTGCACCGGTTTCGTCGAAGGCCATGACCTCATTGTCTCCCATCGCGTGCCGACTACCCTTGCGGGGGTGTCCAGAATCATCGCCGGCAGCCGCAAGGGACGACGCCTGCAGACCCCCGAGGGTGAACTGACCCGACCCACCACCGACCGGGTCCGCGAAGCGGTTTTCTCGGCCCTGGCCTCCTGGGCGGGCACCGTGGACGAACCCACCGGGACGTCCCTGGCCGGTCTCGGTTTCGTCGACCTGTTCGCCGGGTCGGGGGCGATGGCCCTGGAAGCCGCCAGCAGGGGAGCGCACCCGGTGACCGCGGTGGAGGCCGACCGGGCCACCGCCGACCTGATCCGGCGCAACGCCGAGACCGTCGACCTGCCCGTGCGGGTGCTGAACCGCCGCGCCGAACACCTCACCGCCCCCGCCACGCCCGCCGACGTGCTGTGGGCCGACCCGCCCTACGACCTGACCACCGACGCGCTGAGCGAACTGACCGACCGGCTGGTCGCCGACGGATGGCTGGTGCACAACGGCCTGTTGGTGATCGAACGCGGGGTGCGGGACGAGCCGTGGCACCCCCCGGCGGGATGGGACTCGTGGAACCGCACATACGGTGAGACGATCATCTTCTACGCCCAACCCGCCGACGATGAGGAGCAACCCGATGCGTAAGGCGATCTGTCCCGGCTCGTTCGACCCGGTCACCCACGGACACCTGGACATCATCGAACGTGCCTCGAAGATCTTCGACGAGGTGGTCGTCGGCGTCGGCACCAACACCTCGAAGAACACCCTGTTCAGCACCGAGGAGCGGGTCGACATGATGACCCTGGCCACCTCGCACCTGCCGAACATCGTGGTGCGGCAGATCTCCGGCCTGCTGGTGACCTACTGCGAGGAACACGGCATCGGATCGATCGTGAAGGGCCTGCGGTTCGCCGGCGACTTCGAGTACGAACTGCAGATGGCCCAGATGAACGCCCGGATGTCGGACGTGGAGACGATCCTGCTGCCGACCTCCTCGGAATGGTCGTTCATCTCCTCGACCCTGGTGCGCGAGATCGCCAAGGTCGACGGGGACATCTCCGAGTTCGTGCCCGAGGTTGTCGCCCAGCGGCTCGCCGAACGCAACAAGGGCTGAGCGTCCCGTCCCAGCTTTTGCGAGCCCGGCCCGCCGCGGGTATGGTTGGGCGTCGGTCGTGTCGCTGTCGAGCCATCACGCCCGAGGAGGAATGCCATGACGTCCGGTCTGGTCATCGATACCCGCGATCTCGGTCGCCGGGCCGGTGCCGCGAAGACGGTGCGGCTCACCGCCTCGGCACCCGAGGGCATCGGCACCGAGATGATCGGAGTACCACCCGAATCCCCGATCGAACTGGACGTTCACGTCGAGTCCGTGGGGGAGGGAATCCTGGTGAGCGGAGACGCCACGGTACAGATTCTGGGGGAGTGCGCTCGCTGTCTGGGTGAGGTCACCGATGAGATGACCGTCGACCTGCAGGAGTTGTTCCTTCACCCCGGGGTCGAACCCGATGACGAGGAAGCGCACCGCGTGCAGAACGAACTCGTCGATGTCGAGCCGGTGCTGCGCGATGCGGTGGTGCTCGACCTACCGTTCACACCGCTGTGCCGGCCGGACTGCGCCGGGTTGTGCCCCACCTGTGGGGTCGACCGCAACGCAGAACCCGACCACCGGCACGACGATGCGATCGACGCCCGTTGGGCCCAGTTGACCGAATGGTCGGCCGAGTCCGACTGACCAGCTTTCAGCACAGATAGTTCCGAGGAGAAGACGTGGCTGTTCCGAAGCGGAAGATGTCCCGCAGCAACACGCGGCACCGCCGTAGCCAGTGGAAGGCCGCTCTGCCGACCCTGGTGACCTGCACCAACCCCGCCTGCCGGGCCAAGCACGTGCCGCACACCGCGTGCCCCGAGTGCGGCCAGTACGGCGCTCGCAACGCGCGTCGCCAGGTTCTCGACAACTGACCCTGCACCAACTTTTCGATCAGCTGGGCGTCCAACCGGACGTCCAGCTTTTCGAGCTTGCCCTGATCCACCGCTCCTGGGCGTACGAGAACGGGCAGGTTCCCACCAACGAGCGCCTCGAATTCCTGGGTGATTCGGTGCTGCAACTGGTCGTCACCGACCACCTCTACCGGGCTCATCCCGATCTGCCCGAGGGGAAACTGTCCAAGCTGCGCATCGCGGTGGTCAACGCCCACGCCCTGGCCGGGGTGGCCCGCAGCCTCGATCTGGGCCCGATGATCAAGCTCGGCCGCGGCGAGGTCGCCACCGGCGGCCACGACAAGGACTCGATCCTGGCCGACACCACCGAGGCGGTGATCGGCGCGGTCTACCTGACCGGCGGGTACCCGGCCGCCGAGAAACTGATCCGGCACCTGTTCGTGCCCCTGCTGGACGCCGCCCTGGCCGACGGGGTGGGTCTGGATCACAAGACCGCCCTGCAGGAACTCGCCGCCGAACGAGGCGTGCCGATCGCCTACGAGGTCACCGGCACCGGCCCCGACCACGCCCGCGAGTTCACCGCCCATGTGCTGGTCGGTGAGCAGCGTTTCGGCCCCGGCACCGGCACCACCAAACGGCAGGCCGAGCAGATCGCCGCCCGGCTCGCGGTGACCGACCTGAACGCCGGCACCACCACCGACCCGGCCCCGGTGCCCGGCCCCGCGGATGACTGAACGATGCCCGAACTGCCCGAGGTCGAGGTCGTCCGCCGTGGCCTGGCGACCCATCTCACCGGCCGCACCATCGACGAGGTCGAGGTCCTGCACCCACGACCGGTGCGTCGCCACCTCGCCGGGCCGGAGGACTTCGCCGCCCGGCTGACCGGCTTGACGGTCGCCGAACCCCGCCGCCGCGGCAAGTACCTGTGGTGGCCGCTGTCCAACGACGATGCGCTGATCGCGCATCTGGGCATGAGCGGGCAGTTCCGCGTCGACGCGATCGGCGCCCCCGATCAACGACACCTGCGGGTGCGGTTCCGGTTCACCGACGGCGGCCCCGAGGTGCGGTTCATCGACCAGCGGATGTTCGGTGGTCTGGCGATCTCCGACGACGGGGCCGAGCTGCCCGGCGAGATCGCCCACATCGCCCCCGACCCCTTCGACCCCGGCTACGACCCGGCCGCGATCGTCCGCCGGCTGCGCACCCGACGCAGCGGCATCAAGCGGTCACTGCTCGATCAGACCGTGGTGTCGGGCATCGGCAATATTTACGCCGACGAGGCCCTGTGGCGGGCCCGGGTGCACCCCGAAACCCCGACCGATGCGATGTCCCCGGCCCGGATCCGCCGGGTGCTGGACGCCGCGGTCGAGGTGATGGCCGAGGCACTCGACCAGGGCGGCACGTCCTTCGACGCGCTGTATGTCAACATCAACGGCGAATCCGGCTATTTTGCCCGCTCGTTGAACGCCTACGGACGAGCCAACCGCGCCTGCCACCGCTGCGGTCGGCCGATCGTGCGCGAGCAGTTCATGAACCGCTCCTCCTTCCGCTGCCCGACCTGCCAACCGCGGCCTCGGCTTGGCACTAGGCTGGCGCAATCGTGACCACCCAGCCCTCCCGTCCGCGCCCCCGTCTGTGGGTGCGCCACCGCCGCAGCCTGATTCAGTTTCTGAAATTCGGCACCGTCGGTGGCTCCGGCGTGCTGGTGAACATGTTGGTCGCGATCATCTGCAACAAGCTGGGCCCCCTCGACACCGACCCGGCGCTGCCGATCGTGTTCACCGACTTCAACGTCCGCTGGTACCACGTGTACGCGATGATCGCCTTCGTCGTGGCGAATCTGTGGAACTTCCAACTGAACCGCTGGTGGACCTTCCAATCCCACAAATCGGCGAGTTGGGTGAAGGAGTACTTCCCCTTCGTCGCGGTCGGGCTGATGGGGCAGTTGGTCAGCTTCATCGTGCTCACCCTGCTGATGCACACCGGCTCCCCGATCCACCTGCCGCGGTCGTTCTTCGACGGCTCCACCGGCTTCCGCACCCCCTTCTACTGGGCCCAGTTGATCTCGGTGCTGGTCGCGGTGCCGGTGACCTTCCTGGTGAACAAGGTGTGGACCTTCAAGTCGGTGCGCGGGCATCGGGACGCGGACGTGGTTTCGACACGCCCCGTGAACGGGGCTGCTCAACCGACGTCCACCCGGGCATCGGTCGAACCCGCCGCACCCGGAGCGCCGGTCGAGACCAGCGAAACCCTCCGAGCGTCGGTTGAGCTTGTCGAAACCAGCGAGGGTCCGCGGACGTTGGTTGAGCCTGTCGAGACTCCCCGAGGGTCGGTTGAGCCCGTCGAAACCAGCGAGGGTCCCCGGACGTTGGTTGAGCCGGTCGAGACTCCCGGAGCGTCGGTTGAGCCCGTCGAAACCAGCGAGGGCCCGCGCAGGTCGGTTGAGCCCGTCGAAACCAGTGCGGGTGACCCCGACCCGAACGACGGGACGGCCCGCTGATGTATCTCAAGCGGCTCACCCTGCGCGGTTTCAAGTCCTTCGCCTCGGCCACCACCCTCGACTTCGAGCCGGGCATCACCTGTGTGGTCGGCCCGAACGGGTCGGGCAAATCCAACGTGGTCGACGCCCTCAGTTGGGTGATGGGTGAACAGGGCGCCAAGACCCTGCGCGGCGGCAAGATGGAGGACGTCATCTTCGCCGGCACGTCCGGGCGGGCACCCCTGGGCCGGGCTGAGGTCGTCCTCACCATCGACAACTCCGACGGAGCCTTGCCGATCGAATACTCCGAGGTGACGATCTCGCGCACCATGTTCCGCAACGGCGGTTCGGAGTACGCGATCAACGGTGCCACCGCCCGCCTGCTCGATGTACAGGAGTTGCTCAGCGACTCCGGTATCGGCCGGGAGATGCACGTGATCGTCGGGCAGGGACGGCTCGACTCGATTCTGCAGGCCACCCCCGAGGACCGCCGCGGATTCGTCGAGGAAGCCGCCGGCGTGCTGAAACACCGCAAGCGCAAGGAACGGGCGCTGCGCAAACTCGAATCCACCGAGGGCAACCTGCAACGGCTCAACGACCTGCTCGGGGAGATCCGCCGGCAACTCAAACCGCTGGGTCGGCAGGCCGAGGTGGCCCGCAAAGCCGCGGTGATCCAGGCCGAAGCCCGGGACGCCCGGGCTCGGCTGCTCGCCGACGACCTGGTCCAGGCCACCCTCGCCCTGGAATCGGATCTGGCCGACGAGGCCGCCCGACAGGCCCACCGCGAAGCCCTCGAAGCACGCCTGAACCAGGCCCGGCGCACCGAATCCGACGTCGAGGTCGACCTGGCCGCGGTCACCCCGAGACTCGCCGCCGCCCAGGAGCACTGGTACGCGCTGGCCGGGCTGCGCGAACGAGTCGCCTCCACCGCCTCGATCGCCGCCGAACGCGTCCGGCACGCCACCGAAGCCCAAGCCGCCGAAGAGGGACGCCGGCCGGGCCGCAACCCCGAAGACCTGGAACGGGAGGCCGCGGAGGTCCGCAAGGTGCGCGACGGGCTGCAGGCCGCGGTCGAAACCGCCCAACAGGGCTTGGCGGCCGCCACCGAGGCCCGCACCGAGGCCGAACAGGCCCACACCGCCGAGGACGAACGGGTGCGCAAACTGCTGCGCGCGGCGGCCGACCGGCGCGAGGGCTTGGCCACCCTGGCCGGCCGGGTGGACGCGATGCGCAGCCGGATCGCCGCCGCCGACGACGAGATCGAACGGTTGAACCGCGCCCGGGACGCCGCGATCGCCCGCCGGGACGAGGCCAACACCGAGTTCACCGGCATCGAGTCGACCGTCGCCGGCCTGGACGCCGGCGAGGAGGGACTCGACGACGAACACGAACTCGCCGAAACGGCCCTGGCCGAGTTCGACGAGAAACTGACCGGGTTGCGCCGGTCCGAGGCCGAGGCCGAACGCGAGGTCGCCACCTGGCAGGCTCGCGCCGACGCGCTGCGGATGGGCCTGGAACGCAAGGACGGCGCCGCCGAGATCACCGCCCGCAAACTGACCGGAATCGGTGACCAACTCGCCGGCCACCTGCAGGTCGAGTCGGGGTGGGAGGCGGCGGTCGCCACCGCCCTGGGGCCGATCGCCGATGCCCTGGTGGCCGACGCCCCGGACGCGGCCGCCCGCGCCTTCGAGGTGTTGGCCGCCGAGGACCTGGGCCGTGCCGGCTTCGTCTTCCACGACGCCCCGACCCACCGTCCGGACCACCCCGCCCTGCCCTCGGGAGCCCGCTGGGCCGTCGACGTGGTCACCGCCGACGACCGACTGCGCGCCGCGGTCACCGCCGCCCTGGCCGACGTGGTGCTGGTCGCTGACGCGCAGGCCGCCCAACACGTCCTCACCGAGCACCCCCGGGCCCGCGTGGTGACGACGACCGGGGAGATGTTCACCACTTGGTTCGCCGCCGGGGGGTCAGGGGCCAAACCCAGCCTGATCGAGGTGCAGGCCGCCGTCGACGAGGCCGAGCAGAAACTCGAGGCGGCCGAGCACGAACTGCAACGACTCCGCTTCGCCGCCGCCGAGGCCGCCCACCAGCACGAGGCCGCCGCCGAGCGGGTCGAGGCGGTGCTGAGCCAACTGCACGAATCCGACGCCCGGATGTCGGCGATCGCCGAACAGTTGGGGCGGTTGCGCTCCCAGGCCACCGCGGCCGGGGAGGAAGCCGAGCGGCTCGCCCAGAACCTGGCCGCCGCCGAAGCCGCCCGCAGCACCGACGAAACCACCCTCACCGAATTGAGCGAACGGCTGGCCGCGGCCGAAGCCGATGCCGAATCCTCCGAGGACGAACCCGACGCCGACCGGCGCGACGAACTCGCCGGGCTGGCCCGCGACGCCCGCTCGGCCGAGATGGACGCCCGGCTGGCCCTGCGCACCGCCGAGGAACGGCTGCGCGGCACCGAGGGACGCGCCGAAGCCCTCGACCGGGCCGCCCAGGCCGAACGCCGGGCCCGCGCCGATGCGGCACGCCGCAAGGAACGCCGCGCCAAGGAACAGGCCGCGGCCCAGGCCGTCCGGGCCGGTGCCCAGTGGTTGCTGGGTCGGGTGGATCTCGCCCGCGAACGGGCCACGCGGGAACGGTCCGAGGCCGAAGCCGCTCGGGCCCGGGCCGATCAACTCCTCGCCGAGGCGCGCGCCGAGGTGCGCCGGGTGCAGCAGGATCTGGCCGAGGTGCAGTTGGCCGATCACCGTGACGAACTGGCTCGCACCGAACA
>JAAYAO010000482.1 GCA_012719335.1 Propionibacterium sp.
CTTGCGGGTGAGTGCCTCGCGGGCGAGATCCTCCCGGCCTGCCTCCAGGGCCCGCTGGGCCTGCATCTGCAGCTTCTCGGCCTGCGAGTTCAACTGGGTGGCCTGCAGTTCGACCCGCTTGCGGCTGGTGGCGACATCGGCCACCCCGCGGCGCACCTTCTGCAACAGCTCCAACTGACGTTGGTAGGAGTAGTCCAGCGTCTCGCGGGGGTCCTCGACCTTGTCCAGTGCTTTGTTGGCCTTGCTGGAGAAAATGGTCGAGATACGTTGAAAGATGCCACTCATGAGTTCTGCTGGTCCTTCCATCGGGCAGACACGTTGACCCCCAGCCTATGCGGTACTGGGTACCGATCGGCACCGGAGGGCGAAAAATGGGTGACCTCCCCGAGACGGGCTAGGCTTGACCCCCAGTCAGTGTCGTTCGAAATCGTAAGAGGTCATCGTGGGATTGTTCCGCGCCAAGGAGCCCGAGTCGGCCACCCCGGCCGAATCCGCCGCACCGGAACCGGCCGGTCCCCGGCGCAAGGACACCCCCACACCGACCCGCCGACAGGCCGAACAAGCCCGTCGGGACCGGCGCACCCCGGTGCTGTCTAAGAAGGAGAAGCGCCGACGCAACCGGCAGGCCGCGGGCCGCGACCGGGCCAAGATGATGGAGGCCCGGGAGGCCACTCCCGAACGGACCCTGCTGCGCGACTACATCGACGCCCGGTTCAATGTCGGCGAGTTCCTGTTGCCGGTGTTGGCGCTGATGCTCGCCCTGACCTTCCTGGCCCAGGTCTGGGCGCCGGCGCCGCTGGTGTCCACCGCCGGCCTGTACTTCATCATCTTCCTGACCGCCTTCGACATCTTCCTGATGTGGCGGGGCTTCAAGAAGGTGCTCGCCGAACGTCTGCCGCGCTCGACCCACAAGGGCCTGCTCGGCTACGCGATCAGCCGTTCGATCCAGATCCGGCGTTTCCGGATGCCCCCGCCGCGGCTCAAGCGCGGCGACGAATACTGACCCGCCCGAGGAGTGCACATGTCGTACCGCTGGACCGCCGACCCCGCCGGCATCGAGCTACCCGACCTGAACCGTGAGTTCGACGATCAGGCCGAGGCCGAGGCGTGGTTCGCCGAGAACTGGAGCGAGTTGGCCGAGGCCGGCGCCACCGCGGTGACCCTGTGGGAGGCCGACCGGGTGGTGTACGGCCCGATGAGCCTGGACGAGGCGTAACCGCCCCGCTCCCCCGCTCAGTGTTCGCGCACCGAGGGTTCGACGAAGGGTGGGGTGACCACCCGGAACTCCTCGGTACGGGCCCGCACCTGCACCTGCACCACGTCGCCGACCGCAACCGACCGGTCGAGCAGCGCCAGGCCGATGCCCTCCTTCAGGGTGGGTGAGAAGGTGCCGCTGGTGACGGTGCCGAGTTCCAGTTCCTGCGCCGACTGCACGGTCATCCCCGGTCGCGGAATCCCCCGGCCGATCGCCCGGATGCCCCGCAGCAGCCGATTCGGTTTGGCCTCCTTGGTCTCCAGCAGCGCCTCGCGGCCGCGGAACTCGGGCTTGTCCCAGGCGATCGCCCAACCGACCCGGGCCTCCAGGGCCGAGAAGTCGGGGGACAGATCCTGCCCGTGCAGGGCGTAGCCCATCTCGGTGCGCAACGTGTCCCGGGCGCCCAGGCCGCACAATTGCAGGCCGTAGGGTTCCCCGGCGGCCACCACCGCGTCCCACACCCGCGTCGCCGCCCCGCTCGGCACGATCAGCTCGTAGCCGCGTTCCCCGGTGTAGCCCGAGCGGCACACCGTGATCGGGGTGCCGTCCAGGTCGTGTTCGACGAAGGCCATGTAGTCGTGGCCGACCGGGATGCCCAACCCGCCGAGCACCTCGTCGGAGTGGGTGCCCTGGATCGCGAACACCGCCAACTCACGGTGCTGGTCGGTGACCCTCACCCCCTCGGGCGCCCCCTCGCGCAGCATCTCGGCCACGGTGGCGTTGTTCGCCGCGTTCGGCACCAGCAGCACGTCGTCGTCACCGCGCCGGTAGGCGATCAGGTCGTCGACCACCCCGCCGCGGTCGTTGCAGACCAGGGTGTACTGGGCCTGCCCGGCACCGATCTTGTTCAGGTCGTTGGTGAGGGCGGTGTTCAGGTGGTCGACGGCCCCGGGGCCGGTGACCGACAGCTTGCCCAGGTGCGACACGTCGAAGATGCCCACCCCGGTGCGCACCGCCCGGTGTTCGACCAGTACCCCGGCCCCGCCGTACTCCACCGGCATGTCCCAGCCGCCGAAGGGCGCGAACTTCGCCCGGGCCTCGACGTGGCGGGCGTGTACGGGCGATTGGATCAGTGCCTGCGACGGGTTCTGCTCGGCCATGACCGTCCTCC
>JAAYAO010000483.1 GCA_012719335.1 Propionibacterium sp.
TCACCGTGATCGTGGCCGGGTTGGGGCCGGATCACGGTGGGGCCCGGCCCCAGTTGTTGTACGTCACCGGTGGCGGGCAACCGTCCGGGTTGCTGCTGGGTGACCGGAACCGGGCCGGGCAGCTCGACCCGGGCGATCTGTCGGCGGCCCTGCGGGCATATCTTCTGGATCCGACCGCCGAGCAATCGTCCGGGCAAGGTGGCCGCCCGCTGCGGGTGGTCGAGGGCGAGACCTCGCCCCGGGTGGCCGGCGAGTTGCTGCGGGACACCCGCAACCTCACCGACCGGGAAGCCCTGGTGCCGATCGGCCTGATCGCGGCGGTTGCCCTGATGGTGCTGACGGCCGGTGCGGGCGGGTGGCGACGGCGGAGCGGTCGGTCGGGGGTGGCGGCGGTGGTTGCCGCGGTGCTGGCGACCTGGCCGGCCGGGTTGCTGTTGGCCGGGGCCCTCGGCTGGTGGCGTACCGACAACCCGGCGCTGTTCGCGACCCTCGGCGCCGGTGCCTGGACGGTGGCCGGCACGGTGGTGGCCCTGCTGGTGGCCCGGTGGCGGGGGTGGCCGGTGTGGCTCGCCGGGGTGGTGGTGACCGTATTGGTGGGGGTGGCTCATGCCTGGATCGGGTTGCCCTGGCTGACCGGCAGCCTGCTGGACCGGGCCGGTGACGCGTCGGGTACGGCCACCGCGTTCACCGCCGGTGTGTTGGTGCTGCTCGGCAACTTCGGTCGGCGCTGGTGGGCCGGCCTGCGTCGGCTCGCCGTTCCCTGGCTGACCCTGGTGGTGGCCGCCGTCGGTGCCGCGGCCGTGTTCTGGCGGGTACGGGCCGAGGCCGAGTGGGCCGAGCACCTGATGATTCTGCTGGGCCTGGGTGCCTGGACGGTGGTGCATGCCTGGCTGGCCCCGGGCCCGGCCCGTGCGGAGTTCGGTCTGCCCGGCCTGCGGGTGCCGGTGCTGGTGGCCACCGCGGTGATCGCGGTGGTGGCCCCCGACCCGGTGTGGGCCTGGCTGATCGGCGCCCTGACCTTCGCCTCGGTGGCCGCCGCGGCGCGGATCACCGACCTTCCCGAGCCGCTGCCGGCCGAGGGTTGAATCAGCCGAACACCCAGCAGGACATTTCCACCCCGAGCACCGGTTCGGCGAAGAAGGCCCGGCCGGGATCGTCCGCACCGGCCCCGGCCGCCACGTGCAGCGGAATCAGGTGCTCCTCGCGCGGGTGGGCGTACTGTCCGCCCGGGGCCCCGGCCCAGTCGGCCAGCGCCTTCTCCCGGGCCGGGCCGGGGGTGGGCAGCACCTCGTGCAACCACCGATCGAAGTCCGTGGCGGCCTGTTTCGCGGCCGGGCCACCCCCGGACAAGTTGTGGTAGCTCGACCCGCTGCCGACGATCAGCACGCCCTCGTCCCGCAACGGCGCCAGCGCCCGACCCATCGCGACGTGAGCGGCCGGGTCGAGCCCCGCCTGCAATGACATCGCCACCACCGGCACGTCCGCGTCGGGATAGGAGACCAACAACGGAATGAACACCCCGTGGTCCCAACCCCGTTGCACCGTCCGGGCAGCGATGCCGGCCCCGTCCAACAGGGAGCGCACTCGTTCGGCCAGGGCCGGGTCACCCGGGGCCGGGTAGCTCAGCCGGTAGGTGTGCGGCGGGAAACCGTAGTAGTCGAAGACCAGTTCGGGGGAGGCCGCCGCCTCGATCGACACCGGCTGGTCCTCCCAGTGTGCCGACACCACCAGGATCGCCTGCGGCGGCTCCGGCAGCAGGTCGGGCACCGACTCCAACCCGGCCCGCAGGCCGTCCCAGGCGTCGGCCGGGCTCCACTCCATGAAGAAGCACGGGCCGCCACCGTGGGTCAGAAAGATCGTGGGCATGCGCGTCATGAACGCGATTATGCCCGTCCCCACAAAGCGACAAATCTACTGGAGAGTGTACAAAGTCGGACCAGGGCGATAAGGTCCCCGTCCACCTGCCTCGCCACCTCGCCCGATGTCGACGGGAACACCGTGGACTCCCTGTCCTCGGTATCCGAGGACGGCCGCACCCTGATCTGCAACCTCGGCACCCGCGTCCAGGGCACTGCCGAACTCAGCTTCGCCGGTGTGCTGGCCGATGGGCCCGCCGGCTCCGAGGTCGGTGCCGCCGGAACATTCCGGGGGCACACGGTGGAGCTGCCGAAGATCCCGATCACCAACGAGTTCACGATGGACGCCAAGTTCGACGGCGGCGCTCCGTCCTCGTACACCGGCACCAATCCCAGCACGAAGCAGTTCCTGGAGTTCCCCTTCTCGGTCAGCCACGGTCGGCATACTCCGGCCGGCCCCGATTCGGTGACCTACGAGCTGGAGATCGCGCACACCGGTCAAGCGACCAACCCCGAGGTCGAATTGCGCGGTGACCCCGCCTGCGTGCCGAACACCCGCATCCAGTCGGGCTACCCGTATTCCGGCACCGACCAACCGGCCGATCAGACCACCCGCTTCCCGTCCTGCACCCTCACCAAGACCGGCCCGACGACCTTCCAGCTCACCCTGTCGGGGCTCAACTACAGCGAGGGCCCCGCGAAGGACTCCAATGGTCAGCCGTTGCCGGTGGAGATGGACGTCATTGCCGCCGGCACCATGTAGTTGCAGGTCGACTACCGCAACCGCGGCGGCACGGTGTCGTTGACCGCGTCCACCCCGACCTACACCAGCGCCGATGGTCAGACCGCGGTCGATGACGCGGCCAACAACACCAACGCCGCACCGATCACCCGCGGCACCTGGACCGGTGGCTGGATCGTGGCCGCGCAGCGTCCCGAGGCCTACCCGGGGACGCCGTGGACGGACACGTCCCGCGCTCCCGCCGGCGCCACCGTGATGTCGGTCAGCGGAGAGATCGCCCCGCACAGTTACCAGATCGCCGCCGACAACTGGATGTGTCAGGTGCTGGACACCGACCACGTCACCTTCCAGGACGCGTGGTTGGCCATCGACGGAAACGCGCAGCCGCTGGTGTACTACGACAAGGACACCTACGACGGTGACCTGTGGTACTACACCGGTGACCTCGTCGACCCGATCAGTGGTGAACCGGTCGGACCCAACGAGTTCGCGTGCGGTGGCACCACCGAGCGTGGCGTTCCCGAGGCCGGTAACCCGCCGGGCTGGTCCACCACGCCGCCGGCGGATCTGTCCACCGTCAAGGCGATCAAGGTGCACCTGTCGCATGACATGCGGGGCACGATCACCACGCAGAACAGCGTGGCCTACTTGGTGGTGGAGCAGCAGATCAAGGCGGATACCCCGCTCGGTACCGACATCTGGGCGTGGACCCGCACCCTGCGGGAAGGTCAGCGCGATTGGTCCTGGGCGGACGACAGGACGAAGGCGCTCTACGACCACAGCTACAACCCCGCGGATGTCAAGGCCTACGGCACCCTCACCCCGGATCTGCAGTACCCCTACGCCGGGCCCGGCCGGGACGTCCTGCGCGTGGTCGGCTCGGAGCCCCTGGTCGAGAAGGAGATCGCCAAGAACGAGTACGCCCCGGGGCAGACGGTCGACTACACCGTGCACTACGGCCTGGAGTCGAACATGGCCGACCCGGCCCCCGACCAGGTGGTGGTGACCGACACCCTGCCGGCCGGGATGAGCTACGTACCCGGCAGCGCCTCCCCCGAACCCGAGATCACCGAGAGCTCCACGGGGCAGGTGCTGACCTGGACCATCGACAACGTGATGCCCAACGAGCCGTTGGCCGAGTTGGCCTTCCGGGCCGAGGTGGCCGCCGATGCCGAACCGGGCAGCGTGCAGGTGAACACTGTCTCGGCCGCCAGCCAGGGCATCACCCGCACGGCGACCGCACAGTTCATCGTCCCCAACTCCGGGTACACCACGCTGATCAAGGACAGCACCGACGATGAGATCCTGATCCCCGATTCGGGTGTGATCGACAGCTCGTGGACCACCACCTTGACCTCCCGGGACCCGAACGTGTCCGAGGCCACCGACATGATCGACATCCTGCCGTTCGTCGGCGACGGACGCGGTACCTCCTTCACGGGGACTTTGACGGTGACCGAGGTGCAGGCCCCCGAGGGGGCGACGGTGTACTACACCACCGAGGAGCCGGCCACCCTCAATGAGGATCCCACCCACGCGTCCAATGGTTCCTTCGCCGAACCCTCGTCGATCTGGTCGACCGAGTTCACCGCCGAGGCCACCGCGATTCGTGTCGTGGCGGGGCCGCTGGCCCACGGGGATCAGCAGCAGACCGTGATCTCGGTGCGGTTGACCGATGCCACGGTCGATGACGTGCTGGTCAATACCGCCGTGGGACGGGCCGAGAGCACCGAAATGCGGATGCGTACCTCGGATCGCTTCCGGGTGACCACTGATGTCACCCCGACGCCGGAGCCGACACCGACCCCGGAGCCGACCCCGACCCCGACACCGACCCCGGAGCCGACACCGACGACGACCCCGACCCCAACACCGCCGAAGAAGCCGACGACGATGCCGGTCACGGGGGCGGTGGGCCCGGCCTGACGGCCGGGCCGGAGAGTGTGCATTGGGCCGAGCTCGGACGGACGTGATTGACTCGCCGCTGTGAGCAGCGCAAACCTGACCCGAACCGAATGCCGCGAACGCAGTGCGATCGTCGAGCCGAGCAGCTACGACGTGCACCTCGATGTGAGCGCGGCGGCGGACCGTGACCGGACGGAGTTTCCGGTCACGGTACGGATCAGGCTCACCGCCACCCAGCCCGAGACCTGGCTCGACTTCATCGGGGCCGGCGTCGATGAGGTGCAGGTCAACGACCAGCAGATCGACACCGACTGGGACGGGGCCCGGCTGGCGCTCACCTGCCTGCGAGCCGACGGCTCGACCAATGTCGTCCGGGTGCGGGCCCGGGCCCACTACTCACACAGTGGGCAGGGCCTGCACCGGTTCTTCGATCCGGCCGACCACGAGACCTACCTCTACTCCCATGCCGCCCCCGCCGATGCCCGCCGGATCTTCCCGGTCTTCGACCAGCCCGATCTGAAGGCGTCGTTCGTGGTCGGTGTGACCGCGCCGCAGGACTGGTTGGTGCTCGCCAACCAGCCGGAGGTGCACGCCGAGACCGAGGAGGAGCTCACCACCCGGTCGTTCGCGCCGAGCCCGCCGATGTCGAGCTACCTGGTGGCGGTCGCGGCCGGCCCCTGGCATCGGGTCGAGGACGAGTGGTCGATGGACATGCACGGCCAGCGGGTCGAGGTGCCCCTGGGCATCTGGTGCCGCCGGTCGCTGGCGGAGTACCTCGACCCCGAGGACATCTTCACGATCACCAAACAGGGCCTGAGCCACTACCACGAGCTCTTCGACTACCCCTACCCGTGGACCACCTACGACCAGATCTTCGTGCCCGAGTACAACCTCGGTGCGATGGAGAACCCGGGTTGTGTGACCTTCAACGAGAAGTTCATCTTCCGCTCGGTGCCGACCCGGGCGCAGTACCAGAGCCGGGCGAACGTGATTCTGCACGAGATGGCGCACATGTGGTTCGGTGACCTGGTCACCGCGCGCTGGTGGGACGACATCTGGCTGAACGAATCCTTCGCCGAGTACATGGGCACCGCGGTGAGCGCCGACGCCACCCGGTTCACCGACGCCTGGATCCCGTTCGCCGACCAGCGCAAGTCCTGGGCCTACACCGCCGACCAGTTGCCCTCCACCCTCCCGATCGTCGCCGACATCGTCGACCTCGAGGCCGCCGACCAGAACTTCGACGGCGTCACCTACGCCAAGGGCGCGTCGGTACTGAAACAACTGGTGCACTGGGTCGGCGAGGATGCCTTCTTCGAGGGCGTCCGCAGGTACTTCCGCACCCACGCCTTCGGCAACGCCACGCTGGCCGATCTGCTGGCGGAACTGGAAGCGGCCTCCGGTCGGGATCTGAAGGCCTGGTCGGACGCCTGGCTGGAGACCAGCGGGCCGTCCCTGCTGCGCGCGGAATGGCTGCCCGGGGACGGGGAGAAGCGCACCCTGCGGGTGAGCCAACAGGTGGACGACCAGCACCCCCTGCGCCCCCACCTGTTGGCGGTCGGACGCTACGAACTGGTCGACGGCGAACTGGTGCGCGTCGAACGTGCCGAGGTGGAACTGGCCGGGGAGCATGCCGATGTCGAGTTCGCACCCGCCGAGGCGGAGGAACTGGTGCTGGTCAACGATGACGACCTGACCTACGCCCGGGTGGTGCTGGACGAAGCCTCGACCGGGGTCGCGCTGCAGCGACTCGGTCAAGTACCCGACACGATGGCGCGGGCCCTGATCTGGTCGGTGCTGTGGGAAGCCACCCGCGACGCCGAACTGTCCGCGGTCGCCTTCCTGCGGGCCGTCCTGCGCCACGGCCCCGCCGAGGTGGACGCGGCGGTGCTGCAGGCCCAAACCGTGCGGGCCGCGCAGGCCGTGGAACGGTACCTGCCGGCCGAACTGCGCCAAGCTGCCCGGGAGGACTGGTTCACCGGGGCCCGGGCGCACGCCGAAGCCGCCGAACCCGGTTCCGACGCCCAACGCATCTGGGCCCGCGCGGCGATCAGCGCCGGCGGGGTGGTGCCGCTGGCCGCACCCTGGCTCTTCGCCCAACTGGACGATGCCGAGGCCGAGGACCTCGCCGTACCGGCCGATGCCACCGAAGTGGACGAGGAACCGGTCGGACGGGTCGAGGGCCTGGTGATGGATCACGAACTGCGTTGGCTGGCGCTGCAGTCCCTGGCCGGGCTGGGGCAGGTGGTCGAAGCCGACCTGGCCGCGGAACTCGACCGGGACCACACCGCCTCTGGCGAGGTGGCGCAGTTGCGCGCCCATGCCGCGCAGCCGCTGGCCGAGATCAAGGCCCACACCTGGAGCCGGCTGCACACCACGGGGGAGTGGTCCAACGCCCAGGTCGACGCCGCCATCGCCGGGCTCACCCACCCCGAGCCGGAACGGATGATCGACTACTTCTGCGACCGCTACTTCGACTCCCTGGAACAGGTCTGGCGGGACTTCCCGATCGAGCTGTCCCAACGACTGGTGCGCGGCCTGTTCCCCGGCGCGCAGGACTTGACCGAGGAGGGCCCCGACGCCCACCCGATCGTGGCCACCACCGAACACTGGTTGGCCGAACACCCGGACGCCCCGGCCGCCCTGCGTCGGATCGTGGTCGACGAACTCGACCAGTTGCGCCGTTCCCTGCGGGCCCAGGCGACGGCGTTGCGCTGACGCCGTAGCGGCCTGCTTCGCTGCGGATACTTGGTTTCTTCCCGGAGATCGGTCGCTGGGTGCCCCCTGCTCTTCAAGGGCAACGATTTCGGGCAGACGGACATCGCGGGCGTGCTCTGGACAGATCTGCAGGTGGCAGCGAATCCCGCCCCACCGCGGGAGGGCATAGGATCGCCCCGTGGCAGACACCGTGAGCAATGCAGAGCAGACCCCCGATGTCCACCAGCCGTGGTCCGATCTCGGGTTGAAGGAAGACGAGTACCACCGCATCCGGGAGATCCTGGAACGTCGTCCGACCTCGAGCGAACTGGCGATGTACTCGGTGATGTGGTCCGAACACTGCTCGTACAAGTCGTCCAAGGTGCACCTGCGCAAGTTCGGTGAGCTCAGCCAGGAAACCGTCCGGGGGCCGCTGCTCGCCGGGATCGGCGAGAACGCCGGGGTGATCGACATCGGTGGGGGCTGGGCGGTCACCTTCAAGGTCGAATCCCACAACCACCCGTCCTTCGTCGAGCCCTACCAGGGGGCGGCGACCGGGGTCGGCGGCATCGTCCGCGACATCCTGGCGATGGGGGCGCGCCCGGTGGCGGTGATGGATCCGCTGCGCTTCGGGCCGCTGCACGACCCGGACACCCGACGGGTGCTGCCCGGGGTGGTGGCCGGGGTCGGCGGTTACGGCAACTGCCTGGGTCTGCCGAACATCGGCGGTGAGGTGGTCTTCCATGAAACCTACGGGTCCAACCCGCTGGTCAACGCCCTGTGTGTCGGCACCCTGCGCCACGACGAACTGCACCTGGCACACGCCTCGGGCACCGGCAACCAGGTGATCCTGTACGGCGCGGCGACCGGGGGCGACGGGATCGGCGGGGTGTCGGTGCTGGCCTCGGAAACCTTCGACGCCGACGGCCCGGCCAAGCGACCCAGCGTCCAGGTCGGCGACCCGTTCATGGAGAAACTGCTGATCGAATGCACCCTGGAACTGTTCGCCGAGGGCCTGGTGCACGGCATTCAGGATCTGGGCGGCGCCGGTCTGTCGTGCGCGACCAGCGAACTGGCCAGCGCCGGGGACGGCGGCATGCGGGTCGAACTCGACCGGGTACCGCTGCGCGATTCCACGCTCAGCCCCGAAGAGATCCTGATGAGCGAATCCCAGGAACGCATGATGGCGGTGGTCGAACCGCACAAGGTCGAGCGGTTCATGGAGATCTGCCGCAAGTGGGACGTGCTGGCCACCGTGATCGGGGAGGTCACCGACGACGACCGGCTGGTGATCACCTGGCACGGGGAGGTGGTGGTGGACGTGCCGCCGCGCACCGTCGCCCACGAGGGGCCGGTGTACGAACGCCCCTACGCCCGTCCCGACGACCGGATGAACGCCCTCTCCGAGGATGTGGCCGAGAAACTGGCCCGCCCGCACGACGGCCCGGCGCTGGCCGACACCGTGCTGAAACTGGTCGGATCACCCAACCTGGCCGACAAATCCTGGATCACCGACCAGTACGACCGGTACGTGCGGGGCAACTCGGTGCTCGCCCAGCCCGAGGACGCCGGGATGATCCGGATCGATGAGGAAACCGGGCTCGGGGTGGCGTTGGCCACCGACTGCAACGCCCGGTTCTGCTACCTCAACCCCTACCTGGGTGCTCAACTCGCCCTGGCCGAGGCCTACCGCAATGTGGCCGTCAGCGGTGCCCGTCCGCTGGCGATCACCGACTGCCTGAACTTCGGCTCCCCGGAGGACCCGGCGGTGATGTGGCAGTTCGCCGAAACGGTGCTCGGCCTGGTGGACGGCTGCCGCGAACTCGGCACCCCGGTAACCGGCGGCAACGTCAGCTTCTACAACCAGACCGGGGACACCCCGATCCTGCCGACCCCGGTGGTCGGTGTGCTCGGGGTGATCGACGACGTCACCACCCGCACCCCGATCGGCTTCGCCGAAGCCGGCGACACGATCTGGCTGCTGGGGGAGACCCGCAACGAACTGTCCGGGTCGGTGTGGGCCGAGGTGATCCACCAACACCTCGGCGGCGTGCCCCCGAAGGTCGACCTCGACCACGAGAAGCGCCTGGCCGAGGTGCTGATCACCGTCGCCGAGCAACGACTGCTGCGTTCGGCCCACGATGTGGCCGATGGCGGCCTGGCGATGGCCCTGGTCGAATCGATGCTGCGCAACAACCTGGGCGCCGAGCTGGTCTTCGGCGACGACCCGTTCGTGGACCTGTTCTCCGAATCGGCCGGACGGGTCGTGGTGTCGGTCGACGAGGCCAACGAGGACGCCCTGCTGCAACTCGCCGACAGCCACGGCATCCGGATCGCCCGGATCGGGCAGGTCACCGCCGAACCGCGGATGGTGGTGCGCGACCAGTTCACCCTGACCCTGGCCGAGCTGCGCAGCACCTGGCAGGCACCGATCCGCGAAGCGATGGCTTAAGGTCGCGTCCATGACCTTGATCGATGCAGTGGCAGGTGCCCGCACCCGGGCCCGCGCCGACCTGGAACGGCTGATCGCCATCCCGTCGGTGAGCGCCGACCCGGCCCACGACGCCGATGTGGAAGCCGCCGCGAAGGTGGTCGCCGAGTTGTTCACCGAGATCGGCAGCCCGAGCGTGAAGATCGTCACCGAGGGCGGCAAACCCGCGGTGATCGCACACTTCCCGGGCCCCGAGGGTGCCCCCACGGTCGGCCTCTACGCCCACTACGACGTGGTGCCCACCGGCCCGACCGACGAATGGACCGCCGACCCCTTCGCCCCGACCACCCGGGGGGGCCGGCTCTTCGCCCGCGGTGCGGCCGACGACAAGGGCGGTTTGGCGGTGCACCTGGCCGCGCTGCGCGCCTTCGACGGCAAACCGCCGGTGCATGTCACCTGCATCGTCGAGGGTGAGGAGGAGATCGGGTCACCGTCGCTGGCCGACATCTTCGCCGCCCACGCCGATGACCTGGCCAGCGACATCTTCGTGATCGCCGACTCCGGCAACTGGGCGGTGGGCCAACCCGCCTTCACCACCAGCCTGCGCGGGATGGCCGACCTGACCGTCGAGGTGCGCACCTCCCACCACGGGGTGCATTCGGGACAGTACGGCGGCCCCGCCCCCGACGCCCTGACCGCGCTCTGCCGGCTGCTCGCCACCCTGCACGATGACGCCGGGGACGTGGCCGTGCCCGGCTTCGTGGTGGCCGACTCCGGTGACCTGGAATACCCCGAGGCCGAGTTCCGGGCCGAGGCCGGCCTGCTGGACGGGGTGGAGCTGATCGGCACCGGGTCGATCGCCCAACGGCTGTGGTTCAAACCGGCCATCAGCGTGATCGGCATCGACACCACCCCGATCGCGAAGGCGTCCAACACCCTGATCCCGTCCGCCCGGGCGAAGCTCAGCATCCGGTTGGCTCCGGGCGACTCGGGCCCGGCCGCCCTGACCCGCGTGCGGGAGCACCTCGAGACCCATGCCCCCTGGGGTGCGGAGGTGCTGGTCACCGAGGGTGAATCGGGGGAGCCGGCGCTGCTGCCGCTGCCCGAGCGGGTGGCCGCCGCCGCGGACACGGCATTCACCGAGGCGTACGGGGTGACCCCGGTACGGATGGGGATGGGTGGATCCATTCCGTTGGCGCAGGCCTACCAACAGTTGTACCCGGACGCGACCGTGCTGGTCACCGCCGTGGTCGACCCCGACTCCCGCATCCATGGCATCGACGAATCGTTGCACCTGGGTGACTGGCAGAAGGCCTGTCTGGCCGAAACCCTGCTGTTGGCCGAACTGGGCGCCCACCACTAAGTGAGCGGGGGCTATCGCCGGCTGTTCGCGCTCTCCGGCCCGTCCTTCGTGCTGGTCGGGTTCCTGGCCCGGCTGCCGCAGACGATGAGTCAGATCGGCACCCTGCTGCTGGTGGCATCGGTGACCGGCAGCTTCGGGGTCGGCGGCCTCTGCGCCGGCGCCCTGGCGATCGCCAACGCGGTCGGGGCCCCGATCGGCGGGGCACTCAGCGATCGGTACGGGCAACGTCGGGTGCTCGTGGTGCAATCCATCGGCGGCGCCCTGGGGTTGGCGTCCCTGGTGCTGCTGGCCGGCCTGGACGTCGGCTGGGGCTGGTTCGTGGTGGCCGCGGCCGCCACCGGCACCATGATTCCGCTGATCGGGTCGCTGGCCCGGGTGCGGTGGCGCGAACTCGGCGACCGGGCCGACACCGACCGCGGTCGGCTGCTGGAGACCGCCTTCGCCTACGAGGGCGTGGCCGATGAGATCGGCTTCGTGCTGGGCCCGGCCACCGTCGGGGTGCTCGCGGTGATCGACCCCCGCTTGGCGATGCTGGTGGCGGCCGGCACCCTACTGGTCTTCGGCCTCGGGTTCGCCCTGCACCCCACGGCCCGGCTGACCGGCCCCGGTGCCCGAGCCTTCACCGAACGCGCCGAAACCAAGGTGTTGACCCCGGCCCTGCTGTTCGTGGTGGCCGGTGTGGCCTGTATGGGTGCGGTGTTCGGGTCGATCCAGACCGGCACCACGGCACTGGCCACCGCCAACGGCATGCCCGGCCTGGCCGGGGTGCTGCACGGCCTGCTGGGGGTGGGCAGCGCGGTGGCCGGGCTGCTGCTGCCGTGGCTGTCGCCGCGATGGGGACATGTGCTGCGCTGGCGGTTGTTCACCGCCGGCCTGATCGTGTTGTTGCTGCCGCTGCTGGTGGTTGGCACCCTGACCACCCTGGCGGTGTTGATGATCGTGGCCGGCTTCCTGGTCGCCCCGATCCTGATCAACCTGTTCACCCTCAGCGAGCGGGTCGCGCCACCGGCCCGGTTGACCACCGCGATGATGCTGGCCAACGCGATGATCGGCCCCGGCTACGCCCTCGGTGCCGCACTGGCCGGGGGCCTGGCCGACTGGGGCGGCCACAACCCCGCCTACGCGGTCACCGTCGGTGCGGCGGCGGTGGGCTCGCTGATCGCACTGGCCGGCGGCCGCACCGTCCGGGCAGCCATGCGGTCACGCTGACCCGAACTCGGCTCAGGTGCCGGTCGGCGCCACTTCGACGGTGATCCCGACATACTTGCCGGTCTCCAGCTGCAGGTCGCGGACGGTCACGCCGGTCAGTTCGGTCAACGGGAGCTTCCGGCCCCGGTAGGCCCGCACCTCCTTGCCGGCCAGCAGCCAGGCCAGCTTCACTACCGGGTTGAGGCTGTGCACCTCCAATGACACGACCTCGGCGACCATCTCGTGGTCGATCCGCACCCGCACCAGGGCGGTCGCCGCGGCGGTCAGCAGAAACTTCGAGATCCGCCCCGACAGCTTCGCGGTGACATCGGTCGGGCCGTGTTGGATCAGCTCCAGGTTCAGCTTCCGCAGCCGAATACCGGCCGCCTCGGCCAGGGCTTCGGCGGCGAACCTGTGCACGACCGCCACGGCTTCCTTCAGCCGGGTCCGGCTGCGGAACTTCACCCGGGCCGGTTCCCGCCCGGGACGCAACCACACCGCACCGTCCGCATCGGTCAACCACTCGAAGGGCCAGTCGAAGGCTTCGGCGGTGAAATCCACCGGCACACCCTCCACGTCGAAGTCGGCCATCTGCAGGCTCGCCCGCCGTGCGATGGCCGGTTCGGCGGTCACCGGCTCCACCGGATGCCCGGCCGACCAGGTGGCCTGCTCCTGGTCGAGGTGACCGGAGAAGGACGCCTCGAAATCGTCGATGTCGGGCCCGTCGAGCCGTCCGGTGATGGTGCCGGTGACGCCCTCGGGTACCTGCCGGCGGATTGCCCGTCGCACCAGATCCAGAAACTGCTCGGTGGTGACCGGCCGCGGCCCGGGCCCCAGTGGCAGGGCCTCGATCTTCTCGTCCTGCTCGCCCGGGTCGGTCGGGGTGGGGTCTGTGGGCAATGTGGCGTCGGTCATCCGCGCAGCGTAACCGAGGGACGGCTCGATGCGGCTCAAAGGCGATGCGGGCGCTAGGCTGTTCGGGTGTCTCGTCCGGATGGTCTGTTGACCCACGAAATCGACCCGCACGAACGCGGACCACAAGACGCCTGCGGCGTTTTCGGGGTCTGGGCGCCCGATGAAGAGGTCGCCAAACTGACCTTCTTCGGTCTCTACGCCCTGCAACACCGCGGCCAGGAATCGGCCGGTATCGCGGTCAGCACCGGGTCGCGCATCATGGTCTACAAGGACATGGGGCTGGTCTCGCAGGTCTTCAACGAATCCACCCTGAACTCGCTGACCGGCTCCCTGGCGATCGGGCACGCCCGCTACTCCACCACCGGCTCCAGCACCTGGGACAATGCCCAGCCGACCTTCCGGTCCACCGCGCACGGCGGCCTCGCCCTGGGCCACAACGGCAACCTGACCAACACCGACGACCTCGAGGCCTGGCTGGCCGAACGCACCGGCGGCGGCACCGTGCCGCACAAGGAGCGGATGGACTCCACCAACGACACCTCGCTGATCACCGCCCTGTTGGCCACCTTCGACGACCTCAGCAACGAGGACGCCGCCCTGGAGGTGCTGCCGCACCTGCGCGGCGCCTTCTGTCTGGTGTGGATGGACGAGAACACCCTGTACGCCGCCCGCGACCCCCAGGGCATCCGTCCGCTGGTGCTCGGCCGGTTGACCAGCGGCTGGGTGGTGGCCTCCGAGACCGCCGCCCTGGACATCGTCGGCGCCCACTACGTGCGCGACATCGAACCCGGCGAGATGGTGATCATCGACGTGAACGGGGTGCGGTCGCGCACCTTCGCCCGGCCCGAACCGAAGACCTGCCTGTTCGAGTACGTCTACCTGTCGCGTCCCGACTCGTTGTTGAACAACCGCCGGATCCACAACGTCCGGGTGAAGATCGGCAAGTACCTGGCCAAGGAACACCCGGTCGATGCCGATCTGGTCATTCCCACCCCCGAATCGGGCACCCCGGCCGCGATCGGGTACGCCGCCGAATCGGGCATCCCCTACGGGCAGGGCCTGGTGCGCAATGCCTACGTGGGACGCACCTTCATCCAGCCCTCGCAGACGATGCGGCAGATGGGCATCCGGATGAAGCTCAACCCGTTGCGCGACGTGGTCAACGGCAAACGGATCGTGGTCGTCGACGACACCATCGTGCGCGGCAACACCCAACGCCAGGTGGTCACCATGCTGCGGGAGGCCGGCGCCCGTGAGGTGCACGTGCGGATCTCGGCGCCACCGGTGCAGTGGCCCTGCTTCTACGGCATCGACTTCGCCAGCCGCAGCGAACTGATCGCCCCCGGCATGACGGTGGACGAGATCGCCCGCGCGATCGGCGCCGACTCGCTCGGATTCGTGTCGATGGCCAAACTCATCAAGGCCACCCACCGGCCGATGGACGAGCTGTGCCGAGCCTGTTTCGACGGGGTGTACCCGGTGCCGATCCCGCCCTCGGCGGCGGCGATGGCCGGGTTGACCGAACTACCCCAACCGGATCTGTTCACGGAGGACTCATGAGTGAACCCACCGCCTATGCCGCCGCCGGCGTCGACATCGAGGCCGGTGACCGTGCGGTCGAGTTGATGAAGCACTCGGTCAAGCGCACCCTGCGTCCGGAGGTGCTCGGTGGGCTCGGCGGATTCGCCGGATTCTTCGACGCCGCCGCGCTGGCCGGGTACCGCCACCCGGTGCTGGCCACCTCCACCGACGGCGTGGGTACCAAGGTCGCCATCGCCCGGGAGATGGACCGGCACGACACGATCGGGCTGGACCTGATCGGCATGCTGGTCGACGACCTGGTCGTCTCCGGCGCCGAGCCGCTGTTCGTCACCGACTACATCGCCACCGGAAAGGTCGTGCCGGAGCGGATCGCCGCCATCGTCTCCGGCATCGCCGACGCCTGTGTCGCCGCCGGCTGCTCCCTCGTCGGAGGCGAGACGGCCGAACACCCCGGGCTGCTCGGCCCCGACGAGTATGACATCGCGGGCGCCACCA
>JAAYAO010000484.1 GCA_012719335.1 Propionibacterium sp.
AGGGCTTCCCCAAGTCCTGCTGCACCTCGCTCAACGAGCTCATCTGCCACGGCATCCCGGACTCGACCGTGATCGAGGACGGCGACATCGTCAATATCGACGTCACCGCCTACATCCACGGCGTGCACGGCGACAACTGCAAGACCTACCCGGTCGGGGACGTGGACGAGGAGTCCCGGCTGCTGTCGGAGCGCACCGAGGAAGCGATGATGCGCGCGATCAAGGCCGTCCGTCCGGGTCGACAGGTGAACGTGATCGGCCGGGTGATCGAGAAATACGCCGCCCGCTTCGGGTACGGGGTGATCCGCGATTACACCGGCCACGGGGTGCACACCGCCTTCCACTCCGGCCTGGTGATCCCGCACTACGACGAGCCGCGCTACGACACCGTGAGCGAGCAGGGCATGACCTTCACCATCGAGCCGATGATCGCCCTGGGCGGGTATGCCTGGGAGCAGTGGGACGACGGGTGGACGGTGCTGACCGCCGACGGTTCCCGGGTGGCCCAGTTCGAGCACACCCTGGTGGTGAACGCCGACGGCGCGGAGATCCTCACCCTGCCCAGCAGTTGATCGGCTCAGTTGCCGGTCGCCGGCAACCCCTGCGAAGCACGTGCACCCGGTGCCGGGGTTGATCCCGCCGGGGGCGTCGGCGCCTCTCCCCCTCCGGGAGTTCCGTCGCCGGTACCGCTACCGGTACCGGCCGATCCGCCGGGAGCCCCGGGATCGGTGACCGGGTTCTCGGGTTCGGTGATCGGCTGCTCGGGCTCGGTGATCGGCTGCTCGGGCTCGGGGTCGGCGTCACCGGCGACCGGGGTCAGCCGGAAGGCCCGCATCCCGTCCGGGGTGCTCGCGGAGCCGACGATCACACCATCGGCGTTGATGTCGGCGGCCTTCTGCAGCACCACCCCCTCGGGCAATTCCACCACGGTGTTGAGGTCCACCGGGCCGTCCGCGGCCCAGCGCACCGCGACCCCGCCGAAGCTCGTGTTGTCGGCGAACTTCGAGGCGTGGCCGACCACCACTGCGTCGGCGTTGACCGCGTTCGCCGCGGTGTACGGCATCTCCGGCACCTCCGGATCACCCAGGCGCGACATCACGCCGTCGCGCCATTGCACGGCACCGGTGACCCGCTCGACCAGGGTCCGGCCGACCACCAGCCCGGAGTCGTTGACGTCATGGACGCGGAAGGCCAACCCGTCGGGCTCGCTCGGATACGCCGTCGGGTGACCGTCGTGCCAGACCAGCAGGAAGTCCTCGTCGTGGCTGTGGTCGCCGTGTGGCACCGACACCTGCACGGTGCCGGCGGCGTGGGCACCCGAGTCGGAGATCGCCGCGACCCGGGTGCCGTCCGGCTCCCCCTCGGTCAGCGCCGGCATCTCGAACCGGTCGGCGTGTCCGTCGTGCACCAGCCAGGCCCGGCCGCCGGCGGTACCGACGATGTCACCGTTGTCGGCGATACCGGCCGCCGGGCCGCGGCCCTCGGCGCGCAGCGGGTCGACCACCGAAGCTTCTCCGTCGACCCACTGGATCGGCACGGTGTATCCGTCGGCATCGAAGGCCTCACCGACCACCGTGCCGGCGGCATTGATGTCGAAGGGCCGGGAGAACCGCGAGTCGGTCAGTTGTGGCAGCACCGTCGGGTCCGTCCCGTCGGCCGGCCAGACCGCGGTGAACTGGGGCTGGGCGGTGGATTCGGGGCGGACGATACCCGCCGTGTCCCCGTTCGCATTGACCGCCAATCCCGACGACACGATCTGCCCCGGCCCCGGCTGGAGCAGCTCCAGGGTGTACTCGACATCGGTGGGCTCGGCATGCGCCGAGTGGGCCTGCCCGGCCACGGCCAGAGCGGCCACCAGGCCCGCGCCGAGAAGCTTCCGAAACTTCATCGAACCTCCTATTGATAATGGATTTCATTAGCATAGGGGTCGGTCGGGATCTCGCCAACATGGCTCCCGGGCGGTGGAGGCGCTAGCCTGATCGAGGAACGAGTCGGCGGGGTGATCGCGGCCGGTGCGCGAGCACCGGGCGAGGAAAGTCCGGACTCCGCAGAGCAGGGTGGTGGGTAACGCCCACCCGGGGTGACCCGCGGGAAAGTGCCACAGAAAGTAGACCGCCCCTTCGGGGGTAAGGGTGAAAGGGTGGTGTAAGAGACCACCGGCAGCTCGGGTGACCGAGGTGGCCGGGTAAACCCCACCCGGAGCAAGACCGAACAGGGAGTGTTCGACGGCTGCTCGCCGGAGCTCCCGGGTAGGTTGCTGGAGGCCGTCGGCAACGACGGTCCTAGATGGATGATCACCCGCCCCGTCCGGGGCGACAGAATCCGGCTTACACGCCGACTCGTTCCCTCATCAGCCCGCGGCGCGGGTGGGATCGGGGCCTCACCCGAGGGTTTCGACACGGGCCCTGCTCAACCGACGTGAGAAGGGAAGCCGCCGGGCCTGCCTCAACCCGCGTGGGACTGGAACCGGGACGACTTATTCGGGGGTGCCGGCGTCGACCAGGGTGAGGTCGACATCGCCGGTCTTCAGATCGACCTGGTCGATCCGCACCGTGACCGGTGATCCGAGCCGCATCCCCTCGCCGCGCACCGACAACTCCACCGCCGGGTCGGGCACCACGATGGTGGCGCGGCCGGACTTCTCGTCCAGTTCGACCACCGAACCGTCCAGGGTCTGGCCGACCCGCCCCGACAGCACCAGGGCCTCGACCAGGTTCACCACCCGGCGTTCGAACTGGTTCGCGCGCCGGTTCGAGTCGCGCATCAGCTCGGGGATGTCCTCCAGCCCGGCGACCACCCAGTCGGGCACCTCCTGCCCGGCGCTGAGGGCCAGGCACACCTCGCCGGCGTACCGGTCGACTAGTCGGCGCAGCGGCGCGGTGACGTGGCTGTAGGAGGTGGCCATCGCGGAGTGCTCGGCGTTCTCGGTGGGCGGGATGGCGCCGCTGAACGGCAGGTAATCGGCCCCGCGGAACAGCCGGGTGCAGGCATACAGCATCGCGGCGTGTTCGGGACGTTGCGGGTCGAGGCTGCGGACGAACTCGGGGTAGTCCATCTCGGCGGGCCAACTGATCGACAGCGCCCGGGCGACCTGCCGCAGCTTGCGCAGGTCGGCGTTCTGGGCCGGCGGCAGGGTGCGCAACACCCCGACCTCGGCGTAGAGCATCATCGTGGCCGCGGCCATCCCCGTCATCAGGGAGATCTGGGCGTTCCACCCCTCGACCGGCAGCGGTGAGCGGAAACCCAGCCGCCACCGTCCGGCCTCGGTGACCCGCACCTCCTGCTCCGGCAGCGGCAAGCTCACCCCACCGCGCACCGCTTCCTGTTCCTGACGCAGTCGTCCGACATCACGCAGGGCACGCAGCGTGTCGGAGGCGGTGCCGGCGTCCAGGTCGCGTTGCACCTCGGCGTAGGTCAGTTGGGCCCGGTTGCGCACCACCGCGCGGGTGACCGTTTCCTCGGTGAGCAGGCCCTGATCGTCCAACCGCAGCCGCCACACCTGGGCGGGCCGGTCCTCACCGGCCAGCAGGCTCGCCGCGCCCTCCGACAGCACCGGCGGGTGCAGCGAGTAGCGCCGGTGCGGGGCGTACATGGTTTGGCCGCGCCGCCGGGCTTCCTCGTCGATCTCCCCGCCGGGGCGGACGAAGGAGGCCACGTCGGCGATCGCGTACCAGACCGTCCACCCCGAGGAGTGGGTTTCGATCGCCATCGCCTGATCGATGTCACGGGCTCCGGGCGGGTCGATCGCCACGAATTCCAGGCCCCGCAGGTCGGTGGCCGGGAGTTTGGGGGAACGGGCGGCCGCTTCGGCGGCCTTCAGCACTTCGGGTGGAAAGGATGCGGCGATACCGAGTTCGGCACGCACTTCCTCCAGGCCCGCTTCCAGCGGACCGGGCACCTTTCCTTCAACACTGACATGGCGGGCCGGCATGGGTTAACCCTAGCGTCGCCGGGTCAGGGCTGTGCGTCGCGGGCCACCGCGGTGACCGCGGCCGGGTCGGCCAACTCCTCCACCCGCAACCTGTTCACCAGGTCGGCCGAGCCGCGCACCACCAGCCGGGCGTCCGGGTCGATGTCGAGGGCCGCGGCGATACCCATCGCGACCGCGACCAGTTCGCCGGTGCCCGGTTCGACGTCGTCGGCGTGGCCGGCGATCTGCTCACCGGTGATCAGGTTCACCAGCCGCATCCCGTAGCGGGCCGCGTCGGTGGTGGTCACCTCGATGGCGAACAGCGAGGGTTGCGCGGCGGCGATCTCGGCGGCGTGGTCGGGGTCCAGCGGACGGTGCTGCTGACGAAAACGTGGATCCGGCATCACAGCCCCGATTCCGCGGTGCGGACCACGATCCGGCCACACTGCTCGCAGGTGAGTACTTCGTCGACGTGGGCGGCGGCGAAGCGCTCCACATCGGCGGCATTCAGTTCCAACTGGCAACCGGTGCAGCGACGGCGCACCAGCGCGGCCGCGCCGACCCCACCGTGTTTGGCCCCGATTCGTTGGTAGCGCTCCAGCAGGTCGCCGGGCAGTTCGGCGGCCACCGCATCGCGCTGTTGTTGGGCCTCGGCCACCTGGTTGTTCAGCTCGGCCATCGCGGCCCGGCCGCGGGTGACCACCTCGGCGAGCTCGCCGTGGGCCTCGGCGCGGGCGGCGCGGAGCCGTTCCCGGTCGGCCTGGGCGTTCTCCAGTTTCTCCATCACCTCGAGCTCGGCGTCCTCCAGGTCACCGATCCGCTTGGTGAGTTGCTGCACCTCACCGATCAGGTTCGACAAGGTGGTGCCGTCGGTGACCGAGCCGGAGTCGATGCGTTGTTGTTCGCGCTCGCGGCGTTGCCGCACCGGCACCAGGTCGGCCTCGGCCCGGGCCTGGTCGAGTTCCAGGTCCGACACCGCGGTGTCGGCGGCGATCAACTCATCGTCCAGCTCCCCCACCCGTCGTTTCAGGGCGGCGGCCCGGGTCAGTTCGGGCAGGTTGGCCTTGCGGTGGTTGTACTGGGCGATCGAACTGTCCACGGCCTGCAGATCGAGCAGGCGCATTTGGCTGGCGTGGCTGGCTCTGATGACTCGGCCCTCCTGATCCCGATGGTGTGTCGAGCAGCCTACCCGCCCACCCCGGAACCGGTGCAGCATGCCGAACGCCCACCGGTCGGAATGCGCCGGACCCCCCGGTGCGGTGGGCCGTACTCTAACGCCCATGTCTGCAACGCCCGAGGTCGGCTACTCCGAATGGAAGCCCAGCTACCTGCGGGTCGTACTGACCTTCGGGGTGCTGATGGCGATCACTCCCCTGACCATCGACATGTACCTGCCCGGGGTGCCCCAGATGGTGGCCGACCTCGACGCCAGCACCTCCCAGGGTGCGGCCACGGTGACCGGCATGTTGATCGGCATGGCGGTCGGGCAGATCGTGATCGGCCCCCTGGTGGACGCCTGGGGCCGGCACCGGCCGATCATGATCGGCCTGGTGTTGCATGCGCTCACCTCGGTCGCGATCGCTTTCGCCCCGACCATCGAATCACTGTTGGCGCTGCGGGTGTTGCAGGGCCTGGTCGGGTCGATGTTGACCGTGACGATCACCGCCGCGGTGCGGGACCTGTATTCGGGACGCAAGGCCGCGGCGCTGTTCTCGCAGTTGATGCTGGTGCTCGGGGTGGCCCCGATCCTGGCGCCGGCGCTCGGGTCGGCGGTGCTGCAGTTCACCTCCTGGCGGGGCATCTTCATCGTGCTGGCCGTGGTGACCGCGCTGCTGCTGGTGGTGACCGTCCTGGGGGTGCGCGAAACCCTGCCGAAGGAACGTCGTCGGGTGGCCGGGCTGAAGTCGTCGTTGCAGACCTACGCCCTGGTGCTGAAGGACCCGGCCTATCTGGCGATGGTGGTGGTGAACGGCATGACCTCGGCGGCGATGTTCACCTATATCGCGGCCTCCCCCTTCATCTTCCAGGAGATGTTCGGGCTGTCCGAGGGCCGTTACGCCCTGGTGTTCGGGGTGAACGCCGCGGTGATGATCCTGATGGTGCAGCTCAACCCGGTGCTGCTGCGCCGGTTCAACCCCGGGCCGATCATGGTGGGTGCGTTGGCCCTGGCCACGGTCACCGCCACCCTGCTGATGATCACCTCCCACCTGCAGATCGGTGGGGTGCTGCTGGTCGCCGGGTTGATCGCGTTGACCAACGGTTTCAGTGGCCTCGCCGGGCCGAACTCCCAGGCCATCGCCCTGCACCGCCACGGTGCCCACGCCGGCAGCGCGGCCGCCCTGCTCGGCACCGCCCGCTTCGCCACCGCCGGGGTGGTCGGGCCGGTGGTGGGCCTGTTCCTGACCGACACCGCCGCACCCCTGGGGGTGCTGATGGCGTTGGCGCAGGTGATTGCCCTGATCGCGGTCGGGTTGGCCTGGAAGCGGATCACCGCCGAGCAGTACTGAGCCCGGGCCCGGGCGCGATCGTCGGTGACGGTGAGACAATGCGATCCATGAGTGACAAGCAACCCGAATTGCCGAACCGGCAAACCGCCTTCACCGAGGCCTTCAAGGAGTTCATCGCCGCCGACTGGGCGCCCTACTCCACCGAGGTGCCCGAACGGTTGCCGGCCTCGGTGGCCGCGGAGGCACGCCGGGCCACGGTGAGCGAGATGTTCCCCGGTGACCGGCTGGTGATTCCCGCCGGCGGGTTGAAGGTGCGTTCCAACGACACCGACTACCGGTTCCGTCCGCACTCGGCCTTCGCCCACCTGACCGGGTTGGGCACCGACCGCGAACCCGACGCGGTGTTGGTGCTGGAACCCACCGATGACGGGCACGAGGCCACCTTGTACTTCAAGCCCCGGGCACCGCGTACCGACCCGGAGTTCTACGCCGACGCCCGTTACGGCGAGATGTGGGTGGGCCAACGCGAATCCCTCGACGAGATGTCGGCGATGACCGGTATCTCCTGCGCCTCGATCGACGACTTCGGTACCGCCCTGGAGAAGAACGCCGACAGCACCCGGATTCGGGTGCTGCGCGACGCCTCGGCCACGATCACCGCCCGGGTCGACGAGCTGCGCGAGGTCGAACAGCGCGAGCAGGCCCGGGCGACCGACGACGAGCTGACCGTCGCGCTCAGCGAACTGCGGCTGATCAAGGACGACTTCGAGATCGGCCAGATGCAACAGGCCTGCGACGACACCGCCGACGCCTTCGCCGCGGTGGTGGCCGACCTGCCCGAAGCCGTCCGCCGGGGTCGGGGCGAACGGTGGGTGGAGGGCGTCTTCGGGCTGTACGCCCGGCACGCGGGCAACGCGGTCGGTTACGACACGATCGCCGCCGGTGGTGACCACGCCAATACCCTGCACTGGATTCGCAACGACGGCGACCTGCGCGACGGCGACCTGCTGCTGATCGACGCCGGCATCGAGCTGGACACCCTCTACACCGCCGACATCACCCGCACCCTGCCGGTGAACGGCCGGTTCACCGCACCCCAGCGCAAGGTCTACGACGCGGTACTGGAAGCCGCCGACGCGGCCCTGACGATGTGCCACCCGGGCACCCCGTTCATCGAGGTGCACCGGGCCGCGATCACGGTGCTGGCCCGCCGCCTGCACGAATGGGGTCTGCTGCCGGTCACCCCGGAGGAATCGCTGGACCCCGAAACCGGCGGTCACCACCGGCGCTGGATGGTGCACGGCACCTCGCACCACCTCGGTATCGACGTGCACGACTGTGCCCAAGCCCGCAACGAGCACTACCGCGAAGGCACCCTGCGGGCGGGCATGATCATCACCGTCGAACCGGGCCTGTACTTCAAGGCCACCGACCTGCTGGTGCCCGACGAACTCAAGGGCATCGGGGTACGGATCGAGGACGACGTGCTGATCACCGAGGACGGTCCCCGGATTCTCTCCTCGGCCCTGCCGCGCACCGCCGACGACGTCGAGAAGTGGATGGCCCCGCTGCTGGCCCGGGGCCGGCGGTGAACGGCAACCTCCGGCGCC
>JAAYAO010000485.1 GCA_012719335.1 Propionibacterium sp.
TCTTCATCTGCTCGGGCGTCGTGTTCTGGGCCTCATCCAGGATGATGAACGCATCATTCAATGTACGACCGCGCATGTACGCCAGCGGAGCCACCTCGATGGTCCCGTTCGCCATCAACCGCGGAATCGAGTCGGGGTCGATCATGTCGTGCAGGGCGTCGTAGAGCGGACGCACGTAGGGGTCGATCTTGTCGTTCAGGGTGCCGGGCAGGAACCCCAGGCTCTCCCCCGCCTCGACCGCCGGACGGGTCAGGATGATCCGGTTGACCTCCTTGCGCTGCAGCGCCTGCACCGCCTTGGCCACCGCCAGGTAGGTCTTACCGGTACCGGCCGGCCCGATCCCGAACACCACGGTGTTCTGGTCGATCGCGTCCACGTAGCGCTTCTGGTTCAGCGTCTTGGGGCGGATCGTGCGACCCCGGGTGGACAGAATGTTCTGGGTGAGCACCTCGGCGGGACGCTCGTCCTCGGCCGGGCGGTCGTCCATCATCGACACCAGCCGTTCGACGGTGTCGACCGACAGGCCCTGGCCGGTGCGCAGGATGGTGATCATCTCGGTGATCACCTCCGCGGCCCGGGTCTGGTCGGTGGCCGACCCGGACAGGGTGATCTCGTTGCCGCGCACGTGAATGTCGGCGGCCAGATCCCGTTCCAGGATGCGCAGGAAGGCGTCCCGGGGGCCGAGAACATGGACCATGTTGATGGACGCGGGCACGGTGATCGACCGGTTGTCGCTTCCGATCCGGGCTACTTCTGGGCTGGTCAGGATTCCTCCACGTGACGGGTGTTGCGCCACAGTCTAGCTACCCGGACGCACCAGCACCTTCACATTCCTGGATCGGGGATCGGCCAGGCCCGTGACCGCCGCCCCGGCCCCGGCCAGGTCCACCGTTTCGGTGACCAGCAGATCGGTGCGGATCCGACCGGCGGCGAGCAGGGCGACTGCCTCTTCCATGTCCGAGCGCGAATAGCCCAACGACCCGCGGATCGTCCATTCCTTCAGCACCATCTGCAGACCGTTGAGGGTGAGTGGTTCGAAGGGGACGCCGACGAGCACCACCCGGGCACCGATCGGCAACAACTCCTGCAGCCGGGCGAAGCCGGCGGGGTGCCCGGTGGCGTCGAAGGCCACCGGGGGACGGCCCGGCGGCAGGGGTTCGGCCGAGTCGGGGCCGACCGCCGTCCAGCCCAACCGGGCGGCGATGTCGCGGCGGGCCTCGCGCAGTTCCACGATTCGTACCTGCTGCACGCCGTGGGCCCGGAGCACCTCGGCGACCAGCAGGCCCACCGGGCCGGCCCCCATCACCAGGGCCGGGGTGTCGGGGTCGAGGGGCCCGGCCAGGTTGACCGCACGGGTGGCCACGGCGAGGGGTTCGGCCAGTGCCCCGGCCCGGTCGTCGACCTCGTCGGGCAGGGCGATCAGCAGGTCGGCCGGCACCAACACCTCCTCGGCCAGCCCGCCGGGTCGGCCCACCCCGGGGCAGCGTCCGGCGGCCTCGGCACAGGCCGAGGAGTGACCGTGACGGCAGGTCGGGCAGGCACCGCAGCCGGACAGGGCCAGGGCGGTCACCCGGTCACCGACCCGCCAGTGCTCGACCCCGGCCCCGACAGCGCTGATCGTGCCACTGAACTCGTGGCCCAGCACGAAACCGGCCGGGGTGCTGCCGCCCAGCATGTGCAGGTCGGAGCCGCACACCCCGCAGTAGGCCACGGTGATCCGCACCTCGCCGGCGGCCGGTTCTCCGGCGGGCAGGTCGACCTCGGCCAGGGTCCGGTCGTCGGTGATGGCGGCTGCTCGCATCGGTCCTCCCGTGGACGGTGGTGAGCCCACACGGTAGGGCGATGGACGGGTGGGCCACCACGGGGCGTCCCGGTGGGGGCGTGTGAGCGCGTGTCGCGACCTACGCAACCGACGGTGTGGCTTGACTGCAAACTGCCCGATTTCGGGCCTTCAAACCTATATAGGCGTCAAGACCCCGAAATCGGGCAGTTTGCAGTCACGAACCCGGCACGCGGTGTTGATCAAGCAGATCGCCGACGAGATCTGCGGCTACGAACGCAACTTCGTGGTGCACGCCGATGTGATCCGCGGAACCGACGCCGCGGAGTTGGATTTCGATGTGGTGACGATCATCGACTACCCCAGCGAGGAGGCCTATCAGGCGGCCCTGGCCAAACAGCAGTCACCGGAGGGTCGCCGGGCGATTCACGACGACGAGCTGAACCTGTTCGATCAGAGCAAGCTGCGCTACTTCCGGGTGGACGTGCAACGCTCGGAGTTCTGAAACGACGAAGCGGCCTCCCCCGAGGGGAAGGCCGCTGTCGGTGCCGATGGGTCAGCCGGGGTAATCCCGGGCGGTCTCACCGGTGTAGATCTGCCGCGGACGGTTGATCTTGTTGTCCGGGTCCTTGACCATCTCGCGCCACTGGGCGATCCAGCCCGGCAGCCGGCCGAGGGCGAAGAGCACGGTGAAGTAGTTCTCCGGGAAGCCCATCGCCTCGTAGATCAGGCCGGTGTAGAAGTCGACGTTCGGGTAGAGCTTGCGCTCGATGAAGTAGTCGTCGTTGAGGGCCGCGTCCTCGAGCTGCAGGGCCAGGTCGAGCAGCTTGTTGTCGGTGCCGCGGGACTTGAGGATCTCGTCGGCGTGCTTCTTGATGATCGCCGCACGCGGGTCGTAGTTCTTGTAGATCCGGTGCCCGAAGCCCATCAGCTTCACGCCGGCTTCCCGGTTCTTGACCTTCTTGACGAACTCCTTGACGTCCATGCCGGACTCGTCGATCTCCGACAGCATCTCCAGCACGGCCTGGTTCGCGCCACCGTGCTTGGGGCCGCTGAGGGCGTTGACGCCGGCGGCGACCGAGCTGTAGATGTTGGCGTCCGAGGAGCCCACCATCCGCACCGTGGAGGTGGAGCAGTTCTGCTCGTGGTCGGCGTGCAGGATCAACAGCACGTCCAGACCCCGGACGATCGCCGGGTCGAGTTCGTACTCCTCGGTCGGCGCACCGAAGGACAGCCGGAGGAAGTTCTCCACGTAGGAGAGCTGCGACTTCGGGTAGAGGAAGGGTTCACCCACCGAGTTCTTGTAGGCGTAGGCGGCCAGGGTCGGCATCTGGGCCAACAAGCGGCTGGTCGCGGCCTCGATCTGGTCGTCGTCGCTGACCGACAGCACGTCGGTGGAGAAGGTGGACAGCGCCATGATGCCCGCCGAGAGCACCGGCATCGGGTGCGAGCGACGCGGGAAGCAGCGGAACAGGTCGCGCATCCGCTCGTCGATCATCGCGTTGCGGCCCGACAGCCGCTCCTCGAAGGCGGTCAACTGCTCCCCGGTGGGCAGTTCGCCGTAGATCACCAGGTACATGACCTCGGTGAATGTGGACTTCTCCGCGAGTTGCTCGATCGGGTATCCGCGGTAGCGGAGGATGCCCTCGTCACCATCGATGAAGGTGATTGCAGAGCGGCAGCTGGCCGTATTGGTGAAGCCGGGGTCCAGCGTCACGTTGCCGGTCGTCTTCAGCAGCTGATTGATTTGGTAGCCGTCGTTGCCTTCCGATGCGGTGGCAACCGGGAATTCAACGGTGTGTTCACCGTGTTTCAGCGTGGCTGTGTCCTGGGACATTTCCCTCCTTGATCCGGGGTGCGGTCCTACCCTATTCCACCGGTCGCACTGGTTTCACATCGCATGGCGACTGTGGACACCCCACAAAAACTGCCCGGAGCGCTACAGTCGCTGATTGTGACAACTCAGCCCATCCGCCGGCGCGGCAGCTTCGACATCGTGGTCGCCACCTTCTGTGCCCTGCTGTTGATCTCGAACATCGGGGCGACCAAGTTGATCGGGGTCGGGCCGTTGGTGTTCGACGGCGGCGCGTTCCTGTTTCCGTTGACCTATGTGTTGGGTGACGTGCTGGCCGAGGTGTACGGACTGCGCCGGGCCCGGCGCGCGATCGTGCTCGGCTTCGCGCTGTCGGTGACCGCGTCGCTGACCTTCCTGGCAGTGTTGGCGTCGCCACCGGCGGCGGATTGGCCGAATCAGGAGGCCTGGGAGGCGATCTTCGGGTTCGTGCCGCGGATCGTGGCGGCTTCCCTGGTGGCTTATCTGGTGGGGCAATTGTTGAACGCCTGGGTGCTGGTGAAGATCAAACAGCGCACCGGGGAGCGCGGTCTGTGGGCCCGGTTGATCGGGTCGACCCTGGTGGGTCAGGCCGCCGACACGCTGCTGTTCTGCACCATCGCCTGGGTGGGCATGGTGTCGGGGGCGACGCTGCTGAACTACATCGTGGTCGGGTATGTGTACAAGGTCGCGGTCGAGTTGGTGGTGTTGCCGATCACCTACCGGGTGGTGCGGTTGGTGCGGGCCCGGGAACCGCAGGACGTGTTGACCGAGGCCGAGGTTCAGCGCGAGCCGGCGTAGTAGCGGCCGAGGAACTCCTCGCGCAGGGCGTCGAAGTCGCCGTTGTCGATCGCATCCCGGATGGTGTCGACCAGTCGGACGATGAAGCGTTCGTTGTGGATGGTGCACAATGTCGCCGACACCATCTCCTTGGCCTTGAACAGGTGATGCAGGTAGGCCCGGGTGTAGTGGGCGCAGGTGTAACAGTCGCAATCCTCGTCGATCGGGACGAAGGATCGCCGGTGCGCGGCGGTGTTGACGTTGAACCGGCCGTCGGGGGTGTACACCGCGGCATTGCGGGCCACCCGGGACGGTTGCACACAGTCGAAGGTGTCCGCGCCGGCAGCGATCGCGGCGAACAGATCATCGGGTTCGGAGATGCCCAGCAGGTGCCGCGGCTTGTCGTCGGGTAGTTCCTCGCTGCACCAGCCGACGATGGTGCCGAGGTTCTCCTTCTCCAGTGCTCCGCCGATGCCGAAGCCGTCGAAAGCGGTGCCCTCGACGTCCAGATCGGCCAGGCCGCGGGACGCGCGGCGGCGCAGGTCTTCGTGTTGGGCACCCTGAACCACCCCGAAGAGGGCCTGGTAGGGCTTGTCGGCGCGCTGTGCGGTGAGGTCGCGGTGGGCGCGCAGGCACCGTTCGGCCCAGGCGTGGGTGCGGGCCACCGACCGTTCCTGGTAGCCGCGGGTGTTGCGCAGGGTGGTCAGTTCGTCGAAGGCGAAGATGATGTCGGCGCCCAGTTCGTGCTGGATGCGCATCGACACCTCGGGGGTGAACCGGTGCGGGTCGCCGTTGATGTGCGAGGTGAAGGTGACCCCGTCGTCGTCGACATGGGCCAGCCGGGTCTTGCCCTCGGCGATCACGTCGTCGTCGGCGACCCCGTCGTGGTCCATCGCCAGCACCTTCTTGAAACCGACGCCCAGGCTCATCACCTGGAAGCCGCCGGAGTCGGTGAAGGTGGGGCCGGGCCAGTTCATGAACCGCCCCAGGCCGCCGGCCTCGTCGACGATGTCGGAGCCGGGTTGCAGGTAGAGGTGGTAGGCATTGGCCAGGACGGCCTGGGCACCGACCGCAGCGACCGCCTCGGGCAGTACCGCCTTGACGGTGGCCTTGGTGCCGACCGGGATGAATGCCGGGGTGTGGATCTGCCCGTGCGGGGTGGAAATAACCCCACTACGACCGAGCCCGCCCGGCAAAGCCGAGCGGGTCTCGAAATCGAAGCTGGTGTTCAGCGCTGTCAGCCCTTGACGGCGCGCTTGAGGGTGGTGCCGGCCGAGATCTTGACCGACTTGCCGGCCGGGATCTCCATCTCTTCGCCGGTCTGCGGGTTGCGGCCCTTGCGGGCGGCGCGATCCACGACCTCCATGGTCAGCAGACCCGGGATCTGAACCTTCTCGCCGGACTTCGCGGCCGACTCGAGGGTTTCGCCGAAGGCGTCGATCACCGCGGCGGTGTCCTTCTGGGTCAGACCGGTCTTCTTGGCGATCGCTTCGACGAGGTCCTTGCGCTGCATAACTTTCCTCCTGAGACAGGTAGGGGCTCAACGTTCCATCGGACGTGTGCCCGATCGTTGGCGACAGTAGTGGAATTTCCGCATCACACCAAGGAATTCGGCCTCACTACGGGCGTGTTGCGCGGTTTTTCGGGCCTATCGGGCCGATTCCGGCCCCCGCGGGGTTGCCAGCGCCCGCAGCAGATGCAACTGCGCCAGACCGACCACACCGGCGGTCGAGGTGCGCAACACCCCGTCCGACAGCAGCACCGGACGGGCTCCGGCGTCGACCAACTGCTGCAGTTCGTCGTCGCTGATGCCGCCCTCGGGCCCGGTGACGAACAGCACCTCACCCTGTTCGGGCAGGGTCAGTTCGGCGATGGTGTCGGTGGCGGTTTCGTGCCAGATCAGGGCCAGGTCGGCGGCCGCGACCCGTTGCAGCAGGTGTTTGGTGGTGACCGGCCCGGTGACCTTGGGGATCCGCAACCGGCGGGATTGTTTGGTGGCCTCCCGGGCGGTGTTGCGCCAGCGGGCGAGCGCCTTGGGGGCCTTCTCGGCCGACCAGCGCGCGATCGAGCGGGCTGCCTGCCAGGCGATCACCTCGTCGATGCCCTGTTCGGTGAGCATCTCGACGGCCAGTTCGGATCGGTCGCCCTTGGCGATGGCCTGCACCGCCACCCACCGGTGTGTCGAGGCGGGCAACCGGCGGTGCTCGGTGACCTCGATGGTGAGGGTGTCCTTGCCGGTGGCGGTGACGACGCCGGTGATGGCGAACCCCGCACCGTCACCGATCACCACCCGCTCCCCCGGCCCGATCCGGCGCACGGTCGCGGCATGCCGGGCTTCCGGGCCGGTCAGCGTCCAGTGCTGCCCGACCGCGGGTGGTTGGCCGTCGAAATCAGCCAGGAACAGGGCGTCGGTCATGTTTCGGGCGGGGGTTCGATGAGCAGTGATTCGGCGGGGGCGGTGCCGGGGTCAACCGGCTCCAACCCGATCGCCGGGCCGGTGATCCGCAGGCCGACCCATTGCCCGGGGTCGGGAATCGGTTCGGTTCCGGCCATCACCCGGGCCGCGATCATCCGGCCGTCCACCAGTACCCGCACGGTGGTGTCGTGGCCGTGGTACTCGAGTTCGGCGACCTCCCCGTGGATCTCGGCCCGCTCCCCGGTGAGTCGTACCTGTTCGGGGCGGATCACCACATGGCTGCCGGATCGTTCGGTGGCCAGGGTGCCCAGCACGGTGCGTACCTGCCCGGGACGGGGCCGGTCCAGTACCGCCAAGACGTTCGCCTCCCCGACGAACCGGGCCACCCACTCATCGGCGGGTTGTTGGTAGATCTCGGTCGGGGTGCCGATCTGACGGATCCGGCCGGCGTTCATCACCGCGACCGCGTCGGCCATCGACAGGGCCTCGCCCTGGTCGTGGGTGACCAGAATTCCGGTGGCTCCGTCGGCGTCCAGCGCGCTGCGGACGTCCTTGCGCAGCCCGACCCTCAGGGCGGCGTCCAGGGCGCTGAACGGTTCGTCCAGCAAGACCAACGGTGGGCGTGGCGCCAGGGCCCGGGCGACCGCGACCCGTTGCCGCATGCCGCCGGACAGTTCCTGGGGACGGCGGGCGGCGGCTCCGGGCAGACCGACCAGTTCCAGGCATTCCTCGACCCGTGCGCGGCGGGCGGCGGCGCTCATCGAGGTCAGGCCGAAGGCCACGTTCTCGCCCACGCTCAGGTGCGGGAAGAGGGCGCCTTCCTGGGGCACGATCGCGACCTGGCGGCGGTGGGCCGGTAGATGGGTCCCGGGGCCGGCCACCAGGCGGTCACCGATCTTGATCTCGCCGGCGTCGATCCGTTCGAACCCGGCCAGGCAGCGCAGCAGGGTCGTCTTGCCGCAACCGGACGGCCCGAGTACGGCCAGGAACCCGCCTGCGGCCAGGTCCAGGCCGACATCGTGCAGCACCGGGTCGGCGCCGAAGGATTTCTCGACACCCCGAATCCGCACGTTGCTCACGTTGCCGCCTTTCCGACGATGCCGGCGCGGTGCACCACGACCCACATCGGCACCGCGGCCAACAGGATCAGCAGCACCGCGTACGGTGCGGCTTCAGCGTAGCGCTGGTAGGTCGTCGCACCCCACAACTCGGTGGCCAGGGTGCGCAATCCGGTGGGCCGCAGCATCAAGGTGGCGGGCAGTTCCTTCATGCAGGCGAGGAAGGCCAGTGCGGCACCGGCACCGAGGCCGGGGGTGAGCAGCGGCACGGTGATCCGCCGGAAACGTTGCCAGGGTCCGACGCCGAGGCTGGCGGCGGCCTCCAACAGGGACGGGGAGGCCTTCGCCGCCGCGGTGGCGATCGAGGCCAGGGCCAGCGGGATGAACAAGGTGGCATAGGCCAGAGCCAGTAACCAGGTGGTCTGGTAGAGCGGACGCACCAGGTTGATCCCGAGGTACACCAGGGACAGGCCGACGACCACCCCGGGCAGGCTGTGCCCCAAGTAGGCGGCGCGTTCGGTCCACCGGGCGATCCGGCCCGGGGCGTGGGCGACCAACACCCCCAACGGCAGGGCCAGTGCCACGGTGGCCAGGGCGCCGGCCGCGGAAACCCCGACCGATCCCAGCGCGGCGCTCACCATCCGGGCGCCGGAGTCGGGCCGGGAGGTGCCTTCGAGGAACCAGCCAATGGTGCTGGCGATCGGCACCCCCAGGGTGAGCAGGCCGCCGCCCAGGATCACCGTGAACACCGCCCAGCGGGGTTTGCCGAGCCGCAGGGTGGTGCGTGTCCGGCCCAGGTGGATGGTGTCGAGCCGGCCCCCGCGGCGACGCACGATGCCCTCGATCAGCAGGAACAACACGGTGATCAGCAACAGCACGGTGGACAGGCTGAGGGCGCTCTGCCGGTCGAAACCGGCGCTGAAGGCGGTGAAGATCGCGCGGGTGAAGGTGTCGACGCGCAGAATGGCGACCGCCCCGAAATCCGACAGCACGTACAGCACCACCAGCAGCAGGCCGCCGGCCACCGCCGGGCTGACCTGCGGCAGGGTGACCTTCAGCAGCACCGAGACCGGGGAGTGGCCCAGGCTGCGGGCGACCTCCTCCTGGGACACGTCGGCCTGGGCCAGCGCGGCCGCGACGGGCAGAAACACGTAGGGGGTGCTGTACAGGGTGAGCACCACCACCGCCGACCAGAAGCCGTCGAACTGGGCCGGTGAGCCCCACAGGTTTCCGATGGTGAGCCAGTTGAATGCCGCCACATAGCTCGGGATCGCCAATGGCAGGGCCATCAGTACCGCGAAGAACCGCCGGAAGGGCAGGTCGGTGCGGGTGACCAGGAAGGCGCAGGTACCGGCCAGCACGGTGGACGCAAGCCCGACCGTACCGGCCAGCAGCAGGGTGGTGCCGGTCAGCCGGGCCACCCGTGGGGTCCACACCAGATCCCACCACTGCCCCGGCCCGGTGCCGATCGTGCGCACCATCAGGTACCCGATCGGCAACAGCGCAACCGCCGCGGCGAGAACGGCCGCGGCGGTCAGCGCCGGTGGTAAGCGGTGGGTGGGGGTCAGCTCAAGCCCGCCTCACTGATCATCCGGACGGTCTCCTGCAGGTCGTCGAGGTCGTTCAGGTCGACATCGGGGGCCTGCAGGTCGTCCAGCGGCGGCACCCCGTCGGGGCCGTCCACGCCCCGGGCCAACGGGTACTCACCGGTCTGCTCGCGGAAGTACTCCTGCCCCTCCTGGCTCAGCAGGTGGTCGATGAACGCCTGGGCGTCCCCGTCCGGCTGGTCGCCGACCAGGGCGACACCGGAGACGTTGATCAGACCACCGACGTCACCGTCGGGGAAGAAGTGCAGGCCGGCGGGGAACTCGTCCACACCCTGCCCGGCCTCCTTGGCCGATTCGACCACGTAGTAGTGGTTGACCAATCCGGCGTCGAGGGTGCCGGCGGCCACATCGGCGACGATGGCGCCGTTCTTCTCCCGGATCTGCGGATCGTTGGCGGCCAGGGCCTCGAGCCATTCACGGGTTTCGTCCTCACCCAGTTCGACCCGCATCGCGGTGACGAAGGCCTGGAAGGAGGCGTTTGTCGGGGCCACGCCCACCCGTCCGGCCCATTCGGGGTCGGTCAGGTCGAGCACCGAGTCGGGCAGGTCGTTCTCCGAAATCGCGTCCCGGTTGTACACCAGCACGCGGGCGCGTCCGGTGATGCCCACCCAGGAGCCGTCATCGGCGCGGTAGGTGTCGTCGACCAGGTCGAGGGATTCCTCGGGCAGTTCGGTCAGCAGGCCTTCCTTGCCGACCGCGGCAAGGGCACCGGCGTCCTGGGCGAGGTAGACGTCGGCCGGTGAGGCGTCGCCCTCCTCGATCAA
>JAAYAO010000486.1 GCA_012719335.1 Propionibacterium sp.
TGCTCGGCCCGCTGGGCATCTGGCTGGGCACCGGCCTGGGCACCGGGCTGGCCTGGTTGAACGGCAACGCCCCCTTCGTGTTCGCGATCCTGATCCCACTGGTCTACCCCTTCCTGGTGCCGCTGGGCCTGCATTGGCCGCTGAACGCCCTGATGCTGGCGAACATCCAAACCCTGGGCTACGACTTCATTCAGGGCCCGATGGGTGCCTGGAACTTCGCCTGCTTCGGTGCCACCGCCGGCGTCCTCGTCCTGTCGATGCGCGACAAGGACAAGGTGATGCGCCAGACCGCCACCGGTGCCCTGGCCGCGGGCCTGTTCGGCGGCATCTCCGAACCGTCGCTGTACGGCATCCACCTGCGCTTCAAGCGGATCTATCCGCGGATGCTGGTCGGCTGTCTGGCCGGTGGCCTGACCATCGCGATTCTGGGCACCCCCTTCGGCGGCGTGCGCACCCAGGCCTTCGCGTTCACCTCGCTGCTGACCATCCCGGTGTTCGACCCGATGTGGGTCTACATGATCGCGATCGCGGTGGCCTTCACCGTGGCGATGCTGCTGATCATCGTGACCGGCTACAAGGACAAGGAACCCGTCGCCGAGGCAGCCGCGGTCACCGCAGCCACAGACCTGCCGGCGGGCACCGGGGCCGACGGCACCGCCGAAGCCTCGTCCGATGGAGCGGTCAGCACCGCCACCCGCACCGTCGTACTCGGCGCCCCGGTGGCCGGCACGGCCGTGTCCCTGGACGATGTCGCCGACAAGGTCTTCGCCTCCCGGGCCCTCGGTGAGGGGGTCGGGGTACAACCGAGCGAGAACCGGTTCGTCTCCCCGGTCGACGGTGAACTGGTCACCGTCACCGGCACCGGCCACGCCTTCGGCATCAAGACCGACACCGGCGTGGAGGTACTGGTGCACATCGGCATCGACACCGTCCAAATGGACGGCGAAGGGTTCACCGTCGCGGTCGAGAAGGGCCAACGGGTGAGCCGGGGCGACCTGCTCGCCACCGTCGATCTGGACGCGGTGACCGCGGCCGGTTACGACACCACCACCCTGATCACGGTCACCAACACCAAGTCGGTCACCGACGCCGGTGGTGAGGTGTTGCCGAGGACGGGCACCGTCTCGGCCGGTGACCCGATCGTGGAGGTGAATCGCTGAACCCGGTGCGGGGTGGGGATCGCTCTTCCGGACGGCCCCCGCCCCGCCTAGGGTGGCTCGCATCATGGAGATCCTGCGCGTCTTCAACAACAACCTCGTGCTGGCCCGCGACGCTGCCGGCGCCGAGGTGATCCTGACCGGGCGCGGGTTGGGCTTCAACGTCAAACCCGGCCAACGGGCCGACCCCGCCCGGATCGTGCGCACCTTCGTCCCCAGCGACGGCCGCGACCCCGACCATCTGGCCGAACTGTTGGCCGGCATCCCGCCGGAACAGATCCAGCTCGTCACCCAGGCCCTGGTCGCCGCCGGGGCGGGGGAGAACCTGACCGAGAGCGCGACCGCGGTGATCGCCCTGGCCGATCACGTGAACTTCGCCCGGCAACGCCAACAGGCCGGTATGGAGGTCACCTACCCGCTGCAGGCCGAGGTCACCCACCTGTACCCCGAGGAGTACTCCCGCGCCACGAAGGTGCTGGCCGAACTGAATGCCCGGCTGCCCGACCCGCTGCCCGAGGGTGAGGCGGTGGCGATCGCGCTGCACCTGGTCAATGCCGGCTTCACCACCGGCGACCTGTCGTTCACCTACCGGATGACCGGGGTGATCCAACAGTTGGTGACCGTGATCGAGGAGAGTTTCGGGCTGAACCTGGCCCCGAACTCGGTGGGCGTGGGCAGGCTGATCACCCATCTGCGCTACCTGTTCGTCCGCATCCAGCAACACGAACAACTGTCCGGCACCGGCTCGATCATCGGCGACGCGATCCGCGAAACCCACCCCCGCGCGGTGGCCTGTGCTCAGCGGGTGGCGCACCTGATCGAACTGCGGATGGGCAGCCCGTTGAGTGAGGACGAGATCTCCTACCTCACCCTGCACATCGCCAACGTCACCCGTGAGGGGAACCCCGGCCCGAACGGCGATCAAGCCGGAAGCTGACGGGCCTCGGCGATCTCGGGGGTGATGAGGGCCCAGCCCACGATGCCGGTGGCGAGCCCACCCAGGCCGCGGGCCAGCCGCCACACCGGACGCGGAGCCA
>JAAYAO010000487.1 GCA_012719335.1 Propionibacterium sp.
CCGTGCTGGACGGCTTCGTGGCCGCAGCCCTCACCGTGTTCGTGCTCGGTGACGGTGTGTTCGGCGGTGGTGTGGGTGTCGGACATGATGATTCCTGCTTTCCTCGGGGTCAGGCCTCGAGATCGGGGCGTGGTTCGTGCACATGGATGAGCGCATCGGCCACGACGTGGGTGACGTGCTCGTCGGCGATCGTGTAGGTCACGCTCTTGCCCCGGCGGATGGCGGTCACCAGGCCTGTCTGTCGCATGGTCCTGAGGTGTTGGGACACCAAGGGTTGTGACAGCCCCGTTTCCTCGGCCAGCGCCCCGACCGTCCGGGGCTCGTCACCGATGAGCCGGAGCAACCACAGGCGCGATTCATTGACGAGCACCCTGAACAGCTCGGCAGCTCGATCGAGTCCGGCTTCTTTCTCCATACTTCATTCGACCACATGGATAAATAAATCGCAATATGTTTATGGGTTGATGTCGGTCACACCGGCCCATCCCGGTGGGCACCGCACCGGGGGCCGTTACCATCCGGATATGAATGCCGATGGCGAAGTATCCGGCCCGGGGCCGGCCCCTAGACGGCGCCATGCTCGCCGTCCTGCGGAACCCCACCTGGGCGAAACTGTTCGCCGCCCAGATGATCGCCTTGCTCGGAACCGGGTTGCTCACCGTCGCCCTCGGGCTGCTCGCCTTCGATATCGCCGGCGGCAATGCCGGTGTGGTGCTGGGGGTGGCACTGGCGATCAAGATGGTCGCCTACGTCGCGGTCTCCCCGATCAGCACCGCGCTCCTTGCCCGTCTGCCGCGCAAGCCCGTCCTGATCGTGGCGGATCTGATCCGGGCCGCGGTCGCGGTCTGCCTGCCGTCCGTCACCGAGGCCTGGCAGATCTACCTGCTGATCTTCCTGCTCCAGTCGGCCTCGGCCACCTTCACCCCCACCTTCCAGGCAGCCATCCCGTCGGTGCTGCCGGACGAGGGGGAGTACACCCGCGCGCTGTCCCTGTCCCGACTGGCCTACGATCTGGAATCCCTGGTCAGCCCGATGTTGGCCGCCGCACTGCTGACCGTGATCAGCTACCACAACCTCTTCGTCGGTACCGTGATCGGTTTCCTCGCCTCCGCCGCCCTGGTGATCGCGGCCCGGTTCCCACAGGTGGAGGGCCGGCCCCCACCCCCTTCTTCGACCGGCTCACCCGCGGCGTCCGCGCGTTCCTGGCCGGTGCCGAACTGCGCGGCCTGATGGGGTTGAACCTCGTGGTGGCCACCACCACCGCGATGGTCGTGGTCAACACCGTCGTCCTCGTCCAGGGCGACCTCGGTCGTCCGCAAGCCGATGTCGCCCTGCTACTGGCCGCCTACGGTGGCGGTTCGATGGTGGTCGCCCTCGGAATGCCGGCACTGCTGGACCCCCGGCCCGACCGGGGCGTCATGCTGACCGGTGGGCTCGCGCTGCCGTTGATCCTGCTCGCCGGGGCCGGGGTGATGGTGGGGGTGACCGGTGCCGTCCAATGGATTGCGCTGCTGGCGGTGTGGGCGCTGTTGGGAGCGGCCACTTCCATGGTGCTCACCCCGTCGGCCCGGTTGTTGCGGCGGGGCAGCAGCGAATCGAATCGGTCGGCGGTCTTCGCCGCACAGTTCTCCCTCTCGCATGCCTGC
>JAAYAO010000488.1 GCA_012719335.1 Propionibacterium sp.
GACCTGTCCCAGGGTGAGGTCAAGGGCGACGAGGTCGCCTGCCCCTTCCACGACTGGCGCTGGAACGGCGAGGGCAAATGCACCTCGATTCCGTATTCGCGGCGGGTACCGTTGCGGGCCCGCACCGCCACCTGGCCGACCATGGTCAAGGACGGCATCCTCTTCGTCTGGAACGACCCCGAGGGCAACCCGCCGATTCCCGAGCAGATGATCCCCGACATCCCGATGGTCGGCGACCCGGAGTGGACCGACTGGCACTGGTACAAGTTCAAGATCGAGGGCTCCAACTGCCGCGAGATCATCGACAACGTGGTCGACATGGCCCACTTCTTCTACATTCACTACTCGTTCCCGAACTACTTCAAGAACGTTTTCGAAGGTCACGAGGCCTGGCAGTGGATGAACGGCGAGGGTCGTCGGGATGCGGACCCCGAAGCGGTGAAGGCCGGGGGTGACGGCGGCTTCAGCACCGCTTCGACCGCCTCGGAGGCCGCCTATTACGGCCCGTCCTTCATGTTGAACCCGATGGTGACCACCTACCAGGGTGGCTACTCGGTGAACTCGATGCTGATCAACTGCCACTACCCGATCGACCAGAACAACTTCATGTTGAACTACGCGATCATGGTGAAGAAGACCGACTTCCCCGATGCCGACTCGGCCGAGGATGCGACGTTGATGTTGGCCGAGTTCATCAAGGTCGGGTTCGAGCAGGACGTGCAGATCTGGGCGAACAAGTCGCGGATCGACAACCCGCTGTTGTGCGAGGAGGACGGCCCGGTCTACCAGCTCCGTCGGTGGTACGAGCAGTTCTACACCGACGTCGCCGACATCACCCCGGAGATGACCGATCGCTTCGAGTTCGAGATCGACACGACTCGTCCGAACGAAGCCTGGCGCGCCGAGGTGGAGCAGAACATCAAGGCCATCCTGGCCGACAGCTCCAGCGACGACGAGGTTTCGGTCTGAGCGCCGGCCGCACCTGAAGCGGGGCGGGAAGGGGGTCTCCCCCATCCCGCCCCGCTTGCGTGTGCCCCACCGTCGGGCGACACTCAGCGCACCAGCGACAGCCTTCGCGAACGCGAGGAGGCCTGATGGTCGGGCCAGAGTTCCTCGGAGATCCGGCGGGCGGCGTTGGCGACCAGACCGGCCACCCGTTCCATCGGCAAGCCGGCTTCACCGGTCAACGACACCGCTCCGACTTGCCCCTGCGGCCCACGGATGGCCGCGGCCACACAGGCCAGATGCTCGAAGGTCTCACCCGCGGCGAAGGTGAGCCCGCCGGCGGCCCGGATCCGGGCGAGTTCCCGATGCAGGCTGTCGCCGCCGCGTCCAGTGCGGCAGGCGGACATGCCGTACAGCAGCTCCACCACCTCGGGCTCGACCCAGGCCAGCATCGCCTTGCCCAGCGCGGTGCGGTGGGCCGGCAACCGCACCCCGACCCCCGAGGGAATCTCCAGGTTGGCCCGGAAACCGATCTTGTCCAGGTAGTAGACGTCCCCGCTCTGCAGCACCCCCAGTTGCACGACCAGCCCGGTGCGCAAATGCAGCTCCTGCAGTCGCGGGGCGGCGGCCTCGCGGAGCATGGTTTCGTTGCGGACCCCCGAGCCCAGCCGCAGCGAGCGGGCCCCCAACACATAGCCGTCGGGGGTGTGTGCCAACCACTCCACCCGCACCAGCTGTTCGAGAATCCGGTGCGCGGTCGACCGGGGAAGACCGGTGCGCCGCGAGATGCCCTCCAAAGTCAAGCAGGTGCCCGGTGCGTTGAACGCATCCAGGATCAACGTCATCCGCTCAACCATGGACGGTGGGAGCTCACGCTTTTCATCCACTGTGACGGCCATCTCACTCCTCAACCAAGCGTTCGTTAGACGATATGTCAGAAAACGTTATTCCGGGTCGAATTTCTCGTCCAACGAAGTCCCGATCAGTGAGGACTCCGCCTTAAGCCGGTTCCGATGATTCCCGATCCCGGCCCGACAGGGGTGTTTCCGGCCTACCCTTCGGCCCCATACCGGTGGTCGAGCCGGGCCCGCAGGCACCGCGTCGAAAACCGGCACCCACAGCTACCAAGAGCCGCTCACTGATGGAGCCACGGCCCACAACGCCGGTTGAGCAGGGCCCGAAGGGCCGTGTCGAAACCAGCACGGCTTTCGCCGGCGTCCCGGCCACCGTGACCGAACCCGCAAGAATGGCGGCCACCGCGACCACTATGGCCTCGACGGCGCTGAGGCTTGAGGTTTCGGTCACGAACACCGGCCGGCACCCGGGCAAGAATGTCACCGGGTTTCGACACCCGACCGCAAGCGGCCGGGGGTCAACCAGCGTGGGCAACCGGGCCGATCAGCGTGAAGGGGCCGAGGGCTCAACCAGCACGAAGAAGAGCCCGCGGGCCGACACCCCAGCACCACCCATGACGCAAAACGCAAGAATGGCGAACGCCACGACCACTATGGCTTCGGCGGCGCTGAGGCTTGAGGTTTCGGTCACGACCGCGTGGATGAGCAAGCAGTGCGGCGGGCGCAGGGGCCCACCTCACCGATCCTGCGGTCGCGCCGGACTGTCAGGTGCGGCGGTGGTCAGTCTTCCTTGGGGAAGGTGGTCAGACTTCCTTGGGGAAGTTCGTCCAGCCCTTGCCGTCGAATCGGACGAACCAGCCGCCGGCTTCGAGGGTGCCGCCGTCGACGGGCAGGGTCTGGCCGGTCATGTAGGAGGAGCCGTCGCCGGACAGGAACTCGATCACCTTGGCGCATTCA
>JAAYAO010000489.1 GCA_012719335.1 Propionibacterium sp.
ACGAGGCCGGCCACACCATCGTCGCGGCCGCCGAGAAGCGACACCGCAGCCCGAAACGCCGCCAAGCCGCCCTGGAGAAGGCTCTGCTGGAGTTGCTGTCCTGACCGATGTTGCTGCAAACCGCCTCCTTCTCGGCCTTCGACCGCCTATCTCGGTTATCGGCCCGAAACGAGGAGGTTTGCAGTAGCCGGGTACGCCGCTCGAGCGGGGAGTGCGTGCAAGCTCGGGTCGAAGCCGGCGTGGTGCCCGATTAGGCTGGCCACACCGAAGGAGGCACAGATGGCACCCAAAGGTAAGAAGCGCACCGAGGATCCGGGCCCGTCGGTCAAGGATCCCGAGCTGTACGAGGCATTGCGCGAGGACGGCAACAGCAAGGAGAAGGCCGCCCGGATCGCGAACGCGGCGGCGGCGAGCTCCCGATCGGAAGTCGGACGCCGCGGCGGTGAGGCCGAGGACTACGAGGACCGCACCAAGGATGAGCTACTGGAACGGGCCCGGGAATTGGAAATCGAGGGCCGCTCCACGATGACCAAGGCCGAATTGATCGACGCGCTGCGCAACCACTGAGCGGCCAGGTTCGAGGGTTTCCCGGTCGACGACTGGCCTTGGTGCGGGCGGGGTGACCGGCGTGAGGGGTTTCGATACGGCCGCTCCGCGGCCTACTCAACCACCGTGGGCACCCCGACACCGGTTGAGCAGGGCCCGGAGGGCCCGTGTCGAAACCCCCGTGGGAGCGGCCGTGCGCCGTCTCCTCAACCACCGTGGCCCGCGTCGGTGCGGGGCTTGTTCAAGTTGAGCCGGGCACCGTGGGCATCCCGACGTCGGTTGAGCAGGGCCCGGAGGGCCCGTGTCGAAACCCCCGTGGCAGGGGTTCATGCGCGGCCTGGTCAGCCGGCGTGATCCGGTGGGGGCCAGCCGGTGTGCAGCAGTGCGGCGCTGTCGGATTGGTTCAACAGGGGTTGGCGCATCTCGGTGCGCAGGAACTCCTGCAGGGCCTCGGCCAGTTCGGAGTTCTCCGAGGTGACCGCGTCGGAGGCGACCGCGACGTGGTAGTCGTGGGCGAAGGCGTGAATCGCGGTCTGGGCCACGCAACTGTGGGTGGACACCCCACAGATCAGCAGGTGCGCCACGCCCAGGCGTTGCAGTTCCCGGTGCAGGGGAGTGCCGTGAAAGGCGCTGTCCCGGGTCTTCACGATCTCCACGAAGTCCGACACCTGCAGGTCGGACAGGAACCGGGCCTGCTCGGTGCCGGGAAACGCGAACCCCTCACCGTCGGAGCGCATGTTCAGGGTCCAGGTCGACGCGTCGCGGGCATGCTCCGTGCGCACCATCACCACCGGACGCTCCGCCTCGCGGGCGGCCACCAGCAACTCGTTGACCCGGCGCAACACCTGATCGCGCTGTTCGGCCAGCCCCGGCAACTCGAAGTACGAGTTCTGCATGTCGATGACCAGCAACGCGGTCTCACCGGTCGGCTGGGGCAGGGGCCCGCTCACCCGCGCCACCAGGTGTCGGCGGGGGTGACCGGAACGGTGCGCTTGTGGCGGGTGCGCAGGAATCCCTGCTCGATCCGTTCGGCCACCTCCTCGGCAACCTCCCGGCCCTCGAGGAAATCGTCGATGTCGTCGTAACGCAGCCCGAGCTCGTCCTCGTCGGTGCGGCCGACATTCAGGTCGAGCAGGTCGGCGGTCGGCACCTTCGCCCACAGGTGCTCGGGGCTGTTCAGGTGCTGCAACAACTGGCGGTTCTGGCGCTTGTTCAACCCCGCCAACGGCAGGATGTCGGCGGCGCCGTCACCGAACTTGGTGAAGAAGCCGGTGACCGATTCGGCGGCATGGTCGGTGCCGATCACCAGCAGGCCACGGTCGCCGCCCACCGCATACTGGGCGACCATCCGCACCCGGGCCTTGACGTTGCCCTTGTTGAAGTCCGACAACGGAGTGGGCACGGTACGGGCGTACTCCTCGGCGAAGGCGTCCACCGCCGGCCCCACGTTGTAGGTGATCTCCTCGTCGGCGTCGACGAACCGCATCGCGTCCGCGGCGTCGGCCTCGTCGTGCTGGACGTGATGGGGCAGGCGCATCGCCACGAAGACCGCCGAGCCGCCCCCGGCCCGCACCCGTTCGACCGCCAGCTGGGCCAACCGTCCGGCGATGGTGGAGTCGACCCCGCCGGAAATGCCCAGGACGTACCCGGCCGCACCGGTGCCGATCAGATAGTCGGCCAGGAACTGCACCCGCCGCTCGACCTCGTGGGCCGGGTCGATCTCGGGACGAACCCCGAGCTCGTCGATGATGGTCTGCTGCTGTGGTCGCATTGCTCCATTGTGGCCCGTCCCGGCCGTCGAACGAAGCACCGTGGCAGGATTGACCACCCCACATCAGGAGGTTTCGCGATGAATGTCACCGATATCCTGACCGATGCGCTGTCGCGCAGCACCGAGGTCTGCCGGCAGGTGCTGGACGGGCTCGACCCGGCCACGGCGAACACCGCCCCCGCGCCGGGCACGAACTCGATCAGTTGGCTGGTCTGGCACACCGCCCGGCAACAGGACGCCCAGATCGCCGCGTTGGCCGGCACCGAACAGGTGTGGTTCACCGGTGGCTGGTGCGACCGGTTCGGGCTGGATCTGCCGGCCGATTCGATGGGGTACGGGCACAGCGCCGAGGAAGCCGCCCGGGTGCGGGTGGACGATGTCGGGTTGCTGCTCGGGTATCTCGAGGACGCCGCCCGGGCGAGTGCCGACTACGTCGCCGGGCTCACCGAGGCCGATCTGGACGAGGTGATCGACCGGGAGTGGGATCCGCCGGTCACCCGCGGGGTGCGGCTGGTCAGCATCGCCGACGACGCCGCCCAGCATGCCGGGCAGGCCGCCTATCTACGAGGATTCCCCGCCTCGTGACCGACGGGGACGGTCGAAGCGGGTGCGCTTGTGGGTGCCGTCGCACAACGGTTTGACCGCCGAACCACCACACCGACACAGCGCGACCGACCCACCGGTGTCCAGCCGGTTTCCGTCGGCGTCCAGCACCTCGAAATCGCCGCGCACCAACAACGGGCCCTGCGGGCACACCGTGATCCGGGCCGACTCGCTCACGCCACGCCCCGCGT
>JAAYAO010000490.1 GCA_012719335.1 Propionibacterium sp.
CCGGCTGGTGGGTGCGGGTGATCACCAAGGTGCCGATCGTGACCGTGCTGATCGTGGTGATCGGCCTGGGGGCTCTGGCGATCCCGGCCAAGGACCTGCGCCTGGCGCTGCCCAATGCCGGCACCAACCCCGAGGGCACCCCGTCACGGGTCGCCTACGACCTGATCACCGACCACTTCGGGGAGGGCTTCAACGGGCCGCTGTTGGTGACCGCCGAGATCATCGGGTCGACCGACCCGCTCGGGGTGATGGACGGGCTGAAGCGCGACATCGAGTCGATGCCCGGGGTCGAGATGGTGCCGCTGGCCACCCCGAACATGACCGCCGACACCGGCATCGTCCAGGTGGTGCCGACCACCGGGCCGGACGACCCGGCCACCGAGAAGCTCGTCCAGGCACTGCGCGACCGGGCCGCGGAATGGCAGGACGCCTACGACGTCGAGACCGCCGTGACCGGCTACACCGCGGTGGCGATCGACGTCTCCGACCGGCTCGGTGATGCCCTGTTGCCGTTCGGGGTGTTCGTGGTCGGGCTGTCGCTGGTGCTGTTGACGATGGTGTTCCGCTCGATCGCGGTGCCGATCAAGGCCACCCTGGGGTATCTGCTCAGCGTGCTCGCCGCCTTCGGTGCGACCGCGCTGGTGTTCGAGCACGGGGTGGGTGCGGCGCTGATCAACCTGCACGATCTGGGCCCGATCATCAGCTTCCTGCCGATCATTCTGATGGGCATCCTGTTCGGTCTGGCGATGGACTACGAGGTCTTCCTGGTGTCGCGGATGCGCGAGGACTACGTCCACTCCGGGGACGCGAAGGCCTCGGTGCGCACCGGCTTCATCGGTTCGGCACCGGTGGTGGTGGCCGCCGCGGTGATCATGTTCGCGGTGTTCGCCTTCTTCGTCCCCGAATCCCCGCGCGGCACGCTCAAGCCGATCGCCTTCGCGCTGGCCCTGGGCGTGGCCCTGGATGCCTTCGTGGTGCGGATGACCCTGGTGCCGGCGGTGATGGCGATGCTCGGCGAGAAGGCCTGGTGGTTGCCGAAGTGGCTCGACCGCAAGCTGCCGTCCTTCGATGTGGAGGGCGAGTCGTTGCATCACGAGTTGGCGATGGCCGAGTGGCCCACCCCCGACGACCGCCATGTCGTCTACGCCGAGGGGCTCGAACTGAACGACGGGGACGTCCGGTTGTTCGACCCCGTGAACGTCCGGCTGATGCCGGGTGAGGTGCTGGTCGTCGAGGGTGACCCCGCGCCGCGCAGTGCCCTGCTGCTCGCCCTGTCCGGGCGGGTGAAACCGACCGCCGGGCAGGCGAAGATCGCCGGCCATCTGCTGCCCGAACAGGCATCCCTGGTGCGCGCCCGCAGCGACGTGGTCACCGCCGACGACCCGCATCTGGTGCGGGATCTGGGCCGGGCGAAGTTGCCGGTGTTGGTGGTGGAGGGCGCCGACGCGTTGAGCCGGGCCGCCGATCGGGAGGCGCTGGCCGCCGCCCTGAACCGGGCCCACGAGCAGGGACGGGCGGTGCTGCTCGGGGTCGCCGACGCCGAACTGGTCGCCGACCTGCTGCCCCGGGGCTACTACTCCCTCGAACTGAACACTCCCGAACTTCTTTCCACCCGATGAGGTTGATGATGCTCGAACGTGCACACCTGAATCGTCCGGTCGGCTGGCTCGGCCTGCTCGGCCTGGTGCTGGTGCCGGTGATCATCGCCGCCAGTTTCACCTGGGCGACCTGGAAATCCGACAGCCGGCTGCAACGCATCGACGCCGCGATCGTCAACAACGACGAACCGGTCACGATCGACGACCAAATGGTGCCGATGGGCCGGCAGTTGGCCGCGGGTCTGGTCACCGGCGATCCGGACAATCCCGACCTGAACATCCACTGGGTGCTGTCCGACCCCGACGACGCCGCCGACGGAATGGCCTCGGGCCGGTATGCCGCGGTGGTGACGATTCCGGAGAATTTCTCGGCCGCGGCCACGTCCTTCGGTGGCGAGGCGCAGGACGCCGAACAGGCGGTGGTGCAGATCGAAACCTCCCAGATCGGTGGGGTGACCGATCCGCAGGTGGCGCAGTTGATCGTGGACACGGCCTCGCGCGTGATGAGCACCACCCTCACCGAAACCTACCTGGACAACATCTATCTGGGTTTCAACCAGATGGGTGAGCAATTCGGCGAGCTGGCCGAGGGCACCCAACAGTTGGCCGAGGGGGCCGAGCAGTTGGCCGACGGCACCGGCCAGGCGGCCGAGGGCACCGAGGAGCTGGCCGACGGGATGGGCCAGCTCAGTGCCGGTGGCCGGGAATTGTCGGCCGGGGTCGGGGAACTGTCCTCGGGCGCGGGGCAGTTGGCGACCGGGCTGGGCCGGATGCGGGACGAAACCCGGGCGCTGCCCGGCCAGGCCCAGCAACTGGCCGATGGGGCCGGGGAGCTGTCCTCGGGCGCCGACCAGTTGGCCTCCGGGGCCGATCAGCTTTCCTCCGGGGCCGATCAGCTCAGCTCCGGGGTGCAGCAGTATGGCCAGGGCGTCCAGCAGTTCGCCCAAGGCACCCAGGAGTACACCGCGGGGGTGAAGCAGTACGCCGGCGGGGTGAAACAACTCACCGACGGGGCGGCGCCGTTGATCGAGCCGCTGAATCAGATGGCGGACGCGCTGGAGGGCACCGAGATGCCCACCGCCGAGGAATTCGAGACCGCGATGGCCGGGCTGGCCCAGTTGCCCGACGGATTGCGTGCGATCGGTGGCGGCTTCGGGGCATTGACCACCCAGTTGCAGACCTTGGCCGAACAGGGCGCGCCGGTGCCGGACGTACCGTGCCCACCCGAACTGGCCGAGGTACCCGGCGGCTGTGAGGCCTTTTACGAGGGTTTCGCCGCCGGCTGGCAGGGCGGCACCCAGGCGATCGGTCAGTCGCTGTGGGAGGGGTACAGCACCCCCGACCCGAACACCGGGTTGAGTTTGGCCGATGCCGGCCCGACCCTGATCGAAGCCGCCGGCGAGGTCGAATCGGGCCTCGGTGCCCTGGATTCGGTCGTCGGCCTGCTCGGCTCGATGGAGGGCTTGGGCGATGGCAGCACCAACCCCTCGGAGGGCATCCGCCAGTTCACTTCCGGGCTGGGGCAGCTCGGGGAGGCCTCCGACCAGATCATCGCCGGTGGCGACCAACTCTCCGAGGGGGCGGCCCAGTTGGCCGGCGGCGCACAAGGGCTGAGCGACGGGGCGGCCGAGTACGCCGGGGGCGTCGAACAGTACGCCGGTGGTGTCGACCAGTTGGCCGGTGGCGCCCGGCAGTTCGCGGACGGGGCGAGCCAGTTGCCCGGTGGGTTGCAACTGCTGGCCGACGGCATCGCCCAATCGGCCGCCGGAGCGGCCCAGTTGTCCGACGGCACCGGCCAGTTGGCCTATGGGGTCGACCAGTTCAGCTACGGGGTGAGCGCCGCAGCCGCAGGAGCCTCGGAGCTCAGCAGCGGTATCGGGCAACTCGACGAGGGTGCCGGCCAGCTCGCCGAGGGCACCGGGGAGTTGGCCGACGGCATCGCCGAGGGACGCGACGAGCTCCCCCACTACACCGACGCCGACCGGGCGAACCTGAAGTCGGTGGTGGCCGCCCCGGTGACCACCGACCTGTCGGCCGACGCCGAGTTGTTGCCGCTGGTGTCGACCACCTCACTGTTGATGGTGATGGCCCTGTGGCTGGGCGCGCTGGCGACCTACCTGCTGGTGCAGGCGGTGTCGGCGCGCACCCTCACGTCCAGCAAACCGTCGTGGCAGTTGGCCTGGCGCTCGATCTGGCCGGGGGTGGCGATCGCCGCCGTCCAGGCGGTGGCGCTGACCGCCGTCGGGCAGATGGTGGTCGGGCTGTCCTTCGGCCGGGCCCTGGGGGTGTTGGGGATTCTGCTGCTGGCCGGAGCAACCTTCGTGGTGCTGAACCATGCGCTGGTGTCCTGGCTGGGCGGGGTCGGCCGGGTGATCTCGGTGACCCTGGTGGTGCTGTCGGTCTCCGGCGCGATCACCACCGCGCTGCCGGGCTTCTTCCTCGCGGTGCGTCCGGTTCTGCCGCTGACCCCGGCGCTGGATGCCCTGCGCGCGATGATGGTCGGCGGGTCCGGACTCGGTGGCGACCTGGCCACCCTGCTCGGCTGGCTGGTGCTCGGTGCCTCGGCCAGTGTGCTGGCAGTGGTGCGCTCCCGGACGGTCAGCGCAGCGAAACTGGTGCAGCAGTTGGCCTGACGCGTCCGGACGGGCCGCCCCGGCGCTCGGCCCGGGCGCAGCACTGACTACCGTGATGAACAGCTTCGTCAGGAGGTGCCATGAAGATCGTTGCCGATCTCAACAAGTGCCAGGGCCATGGGCTGTGCGTGGTCACCGCCCCGGATGTCTTCGACCAAGGTGAGGACGGGCTGGTGCAACTCAAG
>JAAYAO010000491.1 GCA_012719335.1 Propionibacterium sp.
GACAATCCGCTGTCGGCCTGCACCATCGTGCCGGTCATCATGCCCGACATCGCCGGGTCGGCCAGGAACAGGAACGGGCCGGCGTAATCCTTCGACTCAGGTACCCTCCCGAGGGGCAGAATCTGTGCCGTGCCGTCGTACACCGACTGGGTCAACCCTTGATCGAAAGCATTCAAGCCCTTAAGTTGAGTGGGCGCGACCCCCGGGGCAACGGCATTGACCCGTACGTCGGGTGCCAGTTCGTAGGCAAGTTGCCGGGTGATGCCGAGCACCGCGTGCTTGGACGGGGTGTACAGGAACCCGCCGCCGGCGGCATGGCTGCTCGCGAACGAAGCAGTCAGGATGACGCTGCCACGATTCTCGATCAGCTGCGGCAGGCAGGCCTTCGCCCCGAGTAGCAGCCCCTTCACATTCACCGCGAACAGTTCGTCGAAAGCGGCGCTGATCGCCTCCGGGTCGGCGTGCTCCAGCGACGTGCCGGCGTCGGTGACCCCGGCGTTGCCGACGAAGATATTGATTCGGCCGAACCGCTCGACCGCCGCTTCGGCCACCGAGTTGTTGCCTTCCCAGGACGCCACGTCGGCAACCACCGGGAGCACCCGGCTGGCGACATCGTCAAACTTGGCCAGGGCTTCGGCGCTGCGATCCACGGCCACCACTCGAGCGCCGGCTTCCAGGTAACCCCGGACGATGCCGGTGCCGATGCCACCGGCCGCACCGGTGACGATCGCGACCATTCCGGTCAGGTTGGACATGTGTGTTCTCTCTTTCAGTGCTGGTGGGGTGTGGCGGGCCGTCGACTACCGCAGAGGCCCGCGGATCCGCCGCGGGTGCGCACCCGAGCCGCGTGGGCGTACCGGACTCAGTGGTTCATGCGGGCCCGGTGCTCGCGGCGGACGACCCGTTCCTGCTCGGGCAGAATCGAAATGGTGAGTTGTTCACCGTGGGGCATGTTCATCCGCAGGCAGGTCTGCTCCCAGGGAGTGTTGACGACCTGGTGGCGGGTGGCACCGGCCTTCTCGAGGGTGGTGGCCAAGGCTTCCAGTCCCTCCAGATCGGCCACCTCGACACGCAAGGCGTGATTCCGCTCCAGGTTCCGGCCGACCTCGACCCGGTCGACCATTTCGGTTTGTGGACCGTCGAAAACCTCCAGGGCTGCGGGGACGGCTTCGAAGAGCACGCCCCGTTCGCCGCCCGGGTGAGTCCAATCGTCCACCACGGTCAGACCGAGACCGTCGCGGTATTGCGCCACCGTGGTCTCGTACTCGTCCACTCCGACGTGCAGGCAGAACCGCAACTCGTCGAAGCGCCGGGTCAACGACGGTCGTTCCTCCGGACGGCGCGTGACCAGCACGTACAAGTACCCGTCCGGGGCGCGGAAGTGTGACCACTGCGGTGACCAGGAGTCGTCCTGCCCTTGGTGGATCTCTCCGATGAACTCGATGCCGCGAGCCTCGAGTTGGGCCCGAGCGGCTGCCACGTCGGCGACCAGGATTCCGGCGACCGGATGTTCGAAGAAGTCGTGGGCGGAGTCGGACGGTTTGAAGATCTCGAAGGCGCTGCCGTCGGGGAAGCCGAATACCCTCGCATCGGCCTGTTCCCGAACCACCTTCAGGCCCAAACCGTCGCGCAGGAACGCGTCCATCTCTTCCAGATGTGGGCTGGACGAGCCCACCCATGCCAGACCGAGAACCTCCATGTCAGCCTTCCTCGGCGAGCAGCGCGCCGGCGTTGGGAACGACCGGGTCCAATCCCAGTGCGTTCAGGACCTTCCACGTGGTGGCCGAGGCGGCACTGATCACCGGTATGTCGAGGGTGCGCTGCACCGCATCCAGAGCTCGTAGCGACGGCATCTGTACGCAGGCGCTAATCACCAGCGCATCGGCATTCGAGGTGTCGATCTGGCCGGCCAGTCGAATCAGTTCGTCCTGATCGAGTTCACCGACCTTGAGGTTGTCCGGTTCCTCACGGCTGATCGAGTCGACGACCTGCACGCCCTCATGTTCGATGTAAGCGCACACCTTCTCTGTGAGCGGCTTCATGTAGGGGGCGAGCACCGCCACTTTCTTGGCGCCCAGGTGATGCAGGGCATCGGTCAGGGCGCCGGCCGAGGACACGACGGGGATGTTCGTGCCCGCCTCCGCCGTGGCGATTCCGCCCAATCGTTCCTCGGACTGACAGTGGTATCCCAAGCCCTGCGACATGATCGCCACCAGGCAGGCGTAGCCCATCACGTCCACTCGGGCGTCGGCGAGTTCCTCGGCACTGCGGGACGACTCCTGATCCATCTTGGTCAGTTCTTCCTGGGTCACCTGCTTCAGCCGCAGTCGTGAGGAGTGGAAGGTGAATGTCTCCGGACGGATCTCGCTGCGCGCCCGGAGCATCGCCGGGATCTCGGTTTCCATGGTGATGTTGGAGCTGGGCACGATAAGCCCCACGCGGTACGGACGCATGAGCAGACCTTTCAGGGTTGGTGTGGAACGAGGTTCGAGGTTTCCGGCAAATTCACGTCCGATACCTCCTCGCGCCAATGGGCATCCATCCGCCCATCGGAGCGCTTGTTCAGGGTGATCCCGATTCCATCGGTGATCACCAGCAGTGCATCGAA
>JAAYAO010000492.1 GCA_012719335.1 Propionibacterium sp.
CCCGAACCGGCCGGCAGCGGCTCGTCCAGCAGGGGCAGGTTCTGGTCGGCGACGCTGATCAGTTCGTACTCGGCGTCACTGCGGCCGCCGGCCCGGTCGAACACCCAGGTACCCACCTCGGGGCCGAGGGCGTTGGGGCGGGTGCTGCCGACGATGATGGCGATGCGAGTCATGTGACCTCTCAATAGTTTTGTGTTCAACTAACGGTCACTGTAGCCCGAAATGGGGGCCGGGGAAAAAGTTCCGGGCTCGATTTGGCAGCGCGGACGACTTCTGACAAGATTGACGGGTTGCTCCGACGGGGGTCGCCGGGGTGCGCCGCACTGAAGAAGGAATTTCAGTGGCTGGTGCGCCGAGCCGTGAGACCGCCGCCCAAGCCCGGGTTCGCCGCAGCGTCGGGCACCACAACAGGGAAAGTTGCCGGTTCGTGGTGCGCTGAAAGCTCGCGACACGCCCGACCGCGTGGGTCGGAGGAATGCCCATTGGACCGGGCCGCTCCGGTGAAACGGAGCGGGACGTACGAGACGAAGGACGAACAGTGGCGGGACAGAAGATCCGCATCAGGCTGAAGGCCTACGACCACGAGGTCATCGACTCGTCGGCGCGCAAGATCGTCGACACTGTGACCCGTACGGGCGCCCGCGTTGCCGGCCCGGTGCCGCTGCCCACGGAGAAGAACGTGTTCTGCGTGATCCGTTCGCCCCACAAGTACAAGGACAGCCGCGAGCATTTCGAGATGCGCACCCACAAGCGCCTCATCGACATCATCGATCCGACCCCGAAGACGGTCGACTCGCTGATGCGTCTCGATCTGCCGGCCGGTGTCGATATCGAGATCAAGCTCTGAGGAACGTGATCATGAGCAACGAACGTAAGGTGAAGGGCCTTCTCGGTACCAAGCTGGGCATGACCCAGGTCTGGGACGCCGAGAACCGCCTGGTGCCGGTAACCGTGATTCAGGCCGGCCCCTGTGTTGTCACCCAGGTGCGCACCCCCGAGACCGACGGCTACGCCGCGGTGCAGTTGGGCTTCGGTGCGGTCAAGCCGAAGAACGTGACCAAGCCCGCGATGGGCCACTTCGACCGCGCCGGGGTCACCCCTCGCAAGCACCTGGTCGAACTGCGCACCAGCGATGCGGGCGAGTACGAGGCCGGCCAGGAACTGACCGCCGAGGTCTTCGACGCCGACGACGTCATCGACGTGACCGGCGTGTCGCGCGGCAAGGGCACCGCCGGTGTGATGAAGCGCCACGGCTTCGCCGGTCTGCGCGCCTCGCACGGTGTGCACCGCAAGCACCGCGCCCCGGGCTCGATCGGTGGCTGCGCCACCCCCGGCCGCGTGTTCAAGGGCCTGCGGATGGCCGGCCGGATGGGCGCCGACAAGGTGACCGTGCAGAACCTGACCGTGCACTCGGTGGACGCCGAGCGTGGCCTGATCCTGGTCGCCGGCGCCGTGCCCGGTGCCAACGGTGGTCTGGTCGTGCTGCGCAGCGCCGCCAAGAAGGGAGACGTGGCATGAGCGAGAACCGCACTGTCGACGTCCTGGACGCCAAGGGCAAGAAGGCCGGCACCGCCGAGCTGCCCGCCGACGTGTTCGGTGTCCAGGTGAACATTCCGCTGATCCACCAGGTTGTGGTGGCCCAGCTCGCCGCCGCTCGCGCCGGCACCCACAAGGTGAAGACCCGAGGTGAGGTGCGTGGCGGTGGCGCCAAGCCCTGGCGCCAGAAGGGCACCGGCCGGGCCCGGCACGGCTCGCGTCGTTCCCCGATCTGGATCGGTGGCGGCGTGGCCCACGGCCCGACCCCGCGCAAGTACAACCAGCGCACCCCCAAGAAGATGGTGGCCGCCGCCCTGCGTGGCGCCCTGTCCGACCGGGCGGGCGACGGTCGCGTGTTCGTGATTTCCGAGTTGGTCTCCGGCGACACCCCGTCCACCAAGGCCGCGCTGGCCGCGCTGAGTGCGGTCACCGAGTCGACCAAGCTGCTGGTGGTGCTGAGCCGGGACGAGGACATCGCCTGGCTGAGCCTGCGCAACGTGTCCAGCGTGCACGCCATCTCGGCCGACCAGTTGAACGCCTACGACGTGCTCTGCGCCGACGACATCGTCTTCACCCGGGCCGCGCTGGACGCCTTCGTGGCCGGCCCGGCCAAGGGCAAGAGCGCCAAGGCCGTTGCCACCGAGTCCGAGGCCGCCCGGGACGAGGAATCGCCCGAGTCGCCGGAATCCCCGGAGTCGCCCGAGTCCGCCGACTCGCCCGACTCCCCGGAATCCGCCGCCTCGGCCGACGACGCCACCGATGAGGAGGACGCCAAGTGAGCGCCACCAAGATCCGCGACCACCGCGACATCCTGCTCGCGCCGGTCGTGAGCGAGAAGAGCTACGGGCTGCTGGACGAAGGCAAGTACACCTTCCTGGTGGCTCCCGACGCGAACAAGACCGAGATCAAGATCGCGGTCGAGCAGGTGTTCGACGTCAAGGTGACCTCGGTGAACACCGCGAACCGTCCGGGCAAGCGTCGCCGGACCCGGTTCGGCACCGGCCGTCGCCCCGACACCAAGCGGGCCATCGTGACCGTTGCCGACGGCCAAAGCATCGACATCTTCTCCGGCCCGGTCGCCTGAGACCGACCGAGAATAGGACGACACACTCATGGCTATCCGTAAGTACAAGCCGACAACCCCGGGCCGTCGTGGCTCGTCGGTTGCCGACTTCGTCGAACTGACCCGGTCGACCCCGGAGAAGTCGCTGCTGGTGCCGAAGAGCAAGACCGGCGGCCGTAACAACTCCGGTCGGATCACCACCCGTCACATCGGTGGTGGGCACAAGCAGGCCTACCGGCTGATCGACTTCAAGCGTTACGACAAGGACGGCGTGCCGGCCAAGGTCGCGCACATCGAATACGACCCGAACCGCACCGCGCGGATCGCGCTGCTGCACTACCTGGATGGCGAGAAGCGCTACATCATCGCCCCGGACAAGCTGAAGCAGGGCACCCTGGTCGAGGCCGGTGTCGGCGCCGACATCAAGCCCGGCAACAACCTGCCGCTGCGCAACATCCCGGTCGGTACCACGGTGCACGCCGTGGAACTGCGCCCGGGCGGTGGCGCCAAGATGGGCCGGGCTGCCGGTGCTTCGGTGCAGCTCGTCGCCCGTGAGGGCAAGATGGCCACCCTGCGTCTGCCCTCGGGTGAGATGCGGATGGTCGACGTTCGCTGCCGCGCCACCATCGGCGAGGTCGGCAACGCCGAGCAGGCCAACATCTCCTGGGGCAAGGCCGGCCGCAACCGGTGGCGCGGCAAGCGCCCGACCGTGCGCGGTGTCGTGATGAACCCGATCGACCACCCGCACGGTGGTGGTGAGGGCAAGACCTCCGGTGGTCGTCACCCGGTGTCGCCGTGGGGCAAGCCCGAGGGGCGTTCCCGCAACAAGAACAAGGCGAGCACTCGCCTGATCGTCCGTCGCCGCAAGACCGGCAAGAAGCGCTGATCGGAACCTGAGGAACCATGCCACGCAGCCTGAAGAAGGGTCCCTTCGTCGATGACCACCTGGCCAAGAAGGTCGAGGTGCAGAACGAGAAGGGCACGAAGAACGTGATCAAGACCTGGTCGCGGCGCTCGATGATCCTGCCCGACATGATCGGTCACACCATCGCGGTGCACGACGGACGCAAGCACGTGCCGGTGTTCATCACCGACTCGATGGTCGGTCACAAGTTGGGCGAGTTCGCTCCGACCAAGACGTTCAGGGGCCATGTCAAAGACGACAAGAAGTCGCGTCGTCGCTGAGGCCGGGAGGAAACATAAATGAGCACCACTGAGAAGCAGCGGCCCAGCCGCCGGCTCACCCTGCTCGGTGACCGTCCGGGCCACTACGCGATCGCTCGCCACGTGCGGATCTCGCCGACCAAGGTGCGCCGGGTCATCGACAACATCCGCGGGATGGACGTGACCGAGGCGTTGGAGATCCTGCGATTCGCCCCGCAGGCCGCCGCCGAGCCGGTCGCCAAGGTGATCGCCTCGGCTGCCGCCAACGCGGAGAACACCGAAGGTCTGCGTCGCGACACCCTCTACGTCTCCCAGGCGTTCGTGGACGAGGGCGTCACCATGCGCCGGATCCGCCCCCGGGCCAAGGGGTCGGCGAGCCGGATCATGAAGCGCGCCAGCCACATCACCGTTGTCGTCGAACCCCGTCAGGAGGCCTGAACATGGGGCAGAAGATCAACCCCCACGGTTTCCGACTGGGGATCACCACCGACCACACCACCCGTTGGTACGCCGACAAGCAGTACGCCGAGTTCGTCGGTGAGGACGTGAAGATTCGCGAGTACCTCACCAAGAACCTGGAACGCGCCGGCATCTCCTCGGTGGAGATCGAGCGTCGCTCCGAGCGCGTCACGATCTTCCTGTACGCCGCGCGTCCGGGCATCGTGATCGGCCGCAGCGGTGCCGAGGCCGAGCGCATCCGCGGCGAGCTGGAGAAGCTCACCGGCAAGCAGGTGCAGCTCAACATCCTCGAGGTGAAGAACCCCGAAACCGACGCCCAGTTGGTCGCCCAGGGCATCGCCGAGCAGCTGAGCGCCCGCGTGGCGTTCCGCCGGGCGATGCGCAAGGCCCAGCAGACCGCAATGCGCTCGGGTGCCCAGGGCATCCGGATCCAGTGCTCGGGTCGTCTGGGCGGTGCCGAGATGAGCCGTTCCGAGTTCTACCGCGAGGGTCGCGTTCCGCTGCACACGCTGCGTGCGGACATCGACTACGGCCTCTACGAGGCCAAGACCACCTTCGGCCGCATCGGCGTCAAGGTGTGGATCTACAAGGGCGACATCGTCGGTGGCAAGCGTGAGCTCGCCGCCAACGTGGCCGCACCGGCAGGGGATCGCCCCCGTCGCGAGCGTCCGAGCCGTCCGCGTCGCAGTGGTGCCACCGGCACCACCGCGACCAGCACCGAGGCCGGTCGCGCCGCGACCAGCACTGCCGATGCACCCGCTACGACGCAGCAGAAGGAGGGCTGACGCATGTTGATCCCGAAGCGGGTCAAGCACCGCAAGCAGCACCATCCGAGCCGTTCGGGTGCCGCCAAGGGTGGAACCCAGGTGACCTTCGGTGAATGGGGCATTCAGGCTCTCGAGCCCGCCTACATCACCAACCGGCAGATCGAGTCCGCTCGTATTGCCATGACCCGGCACATCAAGCGTGGCGGCAAGATCTGGATCAACATCTTCCCGGATCGCCCGCTCACCAAGAAGCCGGCCGAAACCCGCATGGGTTCCGGTAAGGGTTCGCCCGAGTGGTGGGTCGCGAACGTCAAGCCTGGTCGCGTGATGTTCGAAATGACCTACCCCAACGAGGAGATTGCCCGTGAGGCCCTGCGCCGCGCGATGCACAAGCTCCCGTGCAAGTGCCGGATCGTGACAAGGGAGGAGCAGTTCTGATGGCTACTGGAACCCCAGCCGCAGAGCTCCGCGAGCTCACCGAAGAAGAGTTGGTCAACCGGCTCCGTGAGTCGAAGGAAGAGCTGTTCAACCTTCGTTTCCAGATGGCCACCGGCCAGATGGACAACAACCGCCGACTTCGGACTGTTCGTCACGAGATCGCGCGCATCTACACCGTCCTGCGCGAGCGTGAGCTCGGGCTGGCCGTCGGGCCGGACGCAGGTGACGCGGCATGAGTGAGGAAAAAGCAGTGAGCACTGAAGAGCGCAACAGCCGGAAGGTTCGTACCGGGTACGTCGTCTCCGACAAGATGGAGAAGACGATCGTGGTCGAGCTCGAAGACCGCGTCAAGCACAAGCTGTACGGCAAGATCATTCGCCGTACGACCAAGGTGAAGGCGCACGACGAGAACGGTGCCGCCGGCGTCGGCGACCGCGTTCAGCTGATGGAGACCCGTCCGCTGTCTGCGACCAAGCACTGGCGTCTGGTCGAGGTCCTCGAAAAGGCCAAGTAAGAAAAGGCCAAGTACGGACTTCGTGCAGTTATGCATCACGCTGCGGCCCGTTCCCTCGTCGAGGGAGCGGGCCGCAGTTGTGTGTCGGGGTCGGTCCGGTCGTTCCACTCCCTCGATTTGTGGTTGACCTGCGCTTTCCCCTACACTGGTGCGGTTGCTTGTGGGTTAGTCCCACAGTCCGGTCGCGAACCCACTGTGTAATCAGAGATTGTGCAGGCAGGCGCGCACCAGGGCAGTGACACGACCACGCTCGTCGGGTCGGTAATCCGGCGTGCACCTTTATCCAGGTCAAGGAGAAGTAAGTGATTCAGCAGGAGTCGCGACTGCGCGTCGCCGACAACACGGGTGCCAAGGAGATTCTCTGCATCCGCGTTCTCGGTGGTTCGTCTCGTCGCTACGCCGGGGTGGGCGACACCATCGTCGCCACCGTCAAGGACGCCATCCCGGGCGGCAACATCAAGAAGGGCGAGGTCGTCAAGGCGGTCATCGTCCGTACGGTGAAGGAGACCCGTCGTGCAGACGGCTCCTACATCAAGTTCGATGAGAACGCCGCCG
>JAAYAO010000493.1 GCA_012719335.1 Propionibacterium sp.
ACCCGTTCACGCCCAGCCCCAGGTAGGTCTTGGGGCCCTCGGCCCAGGCCTCGTTCAGGCTCTGCCCGGCCCGTCCGACGATGTCGACCTTGCTGACCGAACCGGTCATCGCGTCGAAGCCGGTGGCCAGCACGATCACGTCCAGGTCGTAATGGGCGTCGGTGGTGTTGATGCCGGTGGCGTCCATCCCCTCCAGCGGGGTGCGCTTCAGGTTGACCAACTCGACGTTGTCGCGGTTGAAGGTCTCGTAGTAGTACGAGTCGGTACAGATCCGCTTGGCCCCGATCGGGTGGTCATTGGGGATCAACTGCTCGGCGATCTCGGGGTCTTCGATCACCCCGCGAATCTTCTTCTCCCAGAAGACCCGGGCGGTGTCGTTGGCCTCGAGGTTGCTGAGCTGGTCGGGGAAGGTCTTGGAGAACAACACCCCGCCGAGCTTCCACCGCTCCTCGTAGGCGCGCTCGCGCTCCTCCTCCGACACCTCCAGGGCCGACTGCTCGTGGGCCCGGTGCGGGGAGCCGCCGCCGCTGGTCCACGACAGCTCGCGACGCTCGGCGTAGTTGGCTTTGTAGTCGGCCAGGCCCTCCTCGGTGATCGGCCGGTTGCCGGCCGGAATCGAGTAGTTCGCGGTGCGCTGGAAGACGTAGAGCTTCTCGGCGTCCTCGGCCAGATGCGGGGTGACCTGAATGCCGGACGAACCGGTGCCGATCAGGCCGACCTTCTTACCGGTGAAGTCGTAGCCGTCCTGCGGCCACTGCGCGGTGTGCAGCACATCGCCGGTGAAGTCGCCCAGACCCGGGAAGGCGGGGACGTTGGCGTTCGACAGCGGGCCGGCACCGATCACGAAGTAGCGCGCGGTCACCTCGTCACCCTGATCGGTGCGGATCGTCCAGGTGAGGTTCTCCTCGTTCAACTCCGCCGAGGTGATCCGGGTGTTGAACTGCATGTGCTTGCGCAGGTCGTAACGGTCGGTGACGTGCTGCAGGTAGGCGAGAATCTCCGGCTGGGTGGCGTACTTCTCGGTCCAGTTCCACTCCTGCTCCAGAGCGGGGTCGAAGGAGAAGGAGTAGTCGATCGACTCGACGTCGCACCGGGCCCCGGGGTACCGGTTCCAGAACCACACGCCGCCGACATCACTGGCCGCGTCGAAGGCCTTCACGCTCAGTCCCTCTTCACGGAACTTGTACACGGAGTAGATTCCGGCGATGCCTGCGCCGAGAACGACGACGTCGTAGCTGCTGGTATCGGGTGTTTGCGTGGTCACGTGCGTGAACTTCCTGGACGAGGTGGGGCCGATGATGGTGGCCATGACGGGGGCAGCCTAGTTTTGGGCCCGTGGGGCGCCCGGCCAGGCGTCGACCCAGTGGGACGAAGGTTCGAGAAAACCCCTTCGTGGTCGATAAGTTCGCGCTGCAATCCGAGCAGGAGGAGTCATTCGCATGCGTAGCATTCGATGGAAGCAGGTCGGCGTCGCCGCCCTGATGGGCGCGCTGGTGTTGAGCGGCTGCGCCCGGGACGGCACCGATGACGATGCCGGCACCGACGGCGGTGCACCGCAGGAGGAATCGGTCTACACCGAGGGCATGGTCGGCCCCCAGACCGATGGTGGGGAACCGCAGGAGGGCGGCAACCTGACCTGGACGGCCTTCCTCGAACCCCGCACCCTGGATCCGGCGGCCACCATCGCCTCGGCCTCCACCGGCGGCGTCGAGATGAACAACATCTTCGACACCCTGATGCGGTACGACGCCGAATCCGGTGAGTTGGTACCCCAGTTGGCCGAGTCGTTGGAGGCCAATGACGACTTCACCGAGTTCACCATCACCCTCCGTTCCGGGTTGACCTTCCACGACGGCACCGACCTGGACGCCGAGGCGGTCAAGTGGAGTATGGAGCGGTACGCCGCTGCCGAGCGCGCCCCCGAGGGTCTGCTGTGGCGCACCAATGTGCAGAGCGTCGAGGCCGTCGACGCCACCACGGTGAAGATCACCCTCAACGAGCGCTACCCGACCTTCGGGAACATGCTCTCCACCGGCCCCGGCATGATCGTGGCCGAGGCCTCCGACGCCGGCGGCCCGGAAGCCTTCGACGCGATCGGCGCCGGCCCGTTCAAGGTGCAGTCGATCTCCACCGGTGAGGCCATCACCCTGGAGGCCTTCGACGACTACTGGGACGGCAGGCCCTACCTGGACACCGTCCGGTTCGCCTACCTCGACAACCAGCAGGCCGGCATCGACGCGATGCGCAACGGTGACGTCCAGACGGTCTTCCTGCGCGACCCGGACAAGGTCGACGAGATGCTGCAGGAGGGCAAGTCGGGCTACGTGAACATGGTGGCGGCCAGTAATGCCGCGATCATCAACGAGAGCAGCGACGCCGGATCGGACCTGCGGGTGCGCCAAGCCTTCGCGATGGCGATCGACCCGCAGATCATCCACGACCGGGCCTACGACGGCACGGGCATCCCGACCCTGCGGCTGTTCCCCGAGTACTCGCAGTGGTACAACGAATCGGTTCCCGAACTCGAGTACAACCCCGAGGAGGCGAAGCGGCTCCTCGAGGAGGCCAAGGCCGACGGCTACACCGGCAAGATCCACTTCATCGACGGTCAGGACGAGGGCTCGCGGGCGACCGCGCTGGCGGTGCAGGCCCAGCTCGAGGCGGTCGGTTTCGAGGTGGAGACCGAGCTGTTGCGCACCGCGGCCGACCAGATCACCCGGGCCCTGGCCGGTGACTACGAGTACCTGGGCTGGGGTGTGTCGATCCGCGAGTTCGACCCGTACGCCAAGATGGCCGCGGCCATGCATTCGGAGGGCACCCAGGTCTACGGCATGCCGACCACTCCCGAGATGGACGAGTTGATCGAGCAGTTGAAGGCCGCCGAGCCGGACGAGGCCAAGGAGATCATGGCCGAGATCGAGACGCAGTACGTCGAGACCGTGCCGTTCATCACCTGGGCGCCGTTCGCCGAAGCCACCATGTGGGGCGACAACGTCTCGGGTGTCGAAGGTGCATCCAACTCGATGGTGTCGTTCAAGAAGGCCTTCCTGGTCGGCTGAATCACCGCATCACCTCGGTAGGGGGAAGGTCGCGTCCCGGGACGCGACTTTCCCCCTACTTTGCGTAGTAGCCTGTGGGGGTGTCCCATCCTCACCACCATGCGCCGCTGGTGCGCACCGTCCATCACGATCTGAACGAACGTCCCTTCCTGTTGGTCTGGGAAGTGACCCGGGCCTGCCAGTTGGTGTGCAAACACTGCCGGGCCGACGCCCAGTTCACGCCCGACCCGCTGCAGTTGACCACCGAGGAGGGCAAAGCGCTGCTGGACGATCTGGCCGGCTACCCCGACGGTCGTCCGATGGTGATCATCTCCGGCGGGGACGCCTTCGAGCGGGACGACCTCGCCGAGCTGATCCGGCACGGCACCGAGGCGGGACTGCCGATCTCGCTGTCGCCCTCGGTGACCCCGAAGTTCACCGACGAGCGGCTGGCCGAACTCTCCGACGCCGGGGTCAAGGCGATGTCGTTGTCCCTGGACGGGGCGACCGCGACCACCCACGACGCCTTCCGAGGCATCGACGGCTCCTTCGCCGAGAGCCTGCGGGCGGCCGACCTGATCCGCAAACACGGCTTCCGGTTCCAGGTGAACACCACCATCTGTGCCGACAACCTCGAGGAATTACCGCAGATCGTACGCACCGTCCGGCAGATGGGGGCGCACCTGTGGTACGTGCTGTTCCTGGTGCCGATGGGTCGCGGCTCGCACCTCAGCCCGCTCACCCCCGAGCAGGAGGAGGACGTGCTCAACTGGTTGCACGACGTCTCCGACTGGATTCCGGTGAAGGTCACCGAAGCCCCGAACTACCGCCGGATCGTGCTGCAACGCGACGCCGAGGCCGACGGCGAGATCGCCCGGGGCGGCAACCCCGCCCCACCCCGCGGAGAGCTCTACGACCGGTTGCTGGCCGAAACCCGCGAACTGCTCGGGGAGCCGGAGCGGGTGCGGGTGCGCCGACCACCGATCGGGGTGAACTCCGGGCGCGGGTTCGCCTTCATCGATCATGTCGGGCACGTACACCCCAGCGGATTCCTGCCCCATGACGCCGGGTCGGTGCGCGACCGGTCCTTCCGCGACATCTACCGGGAGGACCCGATGTTCCGGGCGCTGCGCGACCCCTCCGGCTACTCGGGCAAATGCGGGGTGTGCGAGTTCAACGACGTTTGTGGTGGGTCACGGGCCCGGGCCTTCGCGATGACCGGCGACCCGCTGGCGTCCGACCCGACCTGTGCCTACCAACCCCGCGGTGCCTGACTCAACCGACGCCATCCCGGCGGATCGGGGATGGTTGTACCGCCCCACGCGGGATAACCATCCCCATTGTTCGGGGCCGGTGCGTCGGTGGAGCGTGTCGAAGCCGGCGCCGGGTTCGTTCAGCCGGGGTTCTCGTCGGGGGCCTGCATCTCACTGAGGGCCGGGTACCAGATGTCGGTCAGCACCCGGGCGGCTTCGTCCGGGGTGGTTTCGATGGCTCCCTGGACGATCCAGCGGGTGAAGAAACGCTCCAACTGTGACACCAACAGGATCACCCGCAGCCGGGCCTCCGCCCGGCGATCCGCCGGCCAGGTGGCCAGGAACTTCGGCATCGCATCGGCCAACTGATCACTGGTGATCCGCGACAGCTTGCGGAACTCCGGTTCCAATGAGGCCGCTTCGTCCCACACCGGCAGGAAATCCCGGTTGGCCAGGAACCAGTCCAGCGCCCGCCGCATCCAGCGGGCGAAATCGTCGCGGTCGCCGGTGGCCAGAATCTCGTCCAACTCGGCATACACGTCCACCGGACGTTCGGTGAGGATCGTCTGGGCGACCTCGCGCAGCACATCGATCTTGCCCGCGAAATGCAGATAGAAGGTGGCCCGGCTGCAGCCGACCGCGTTGGTGATCTCATCGATGGTCACCGCGGCATAGCCACGCTCGGTGAACAGCTCCCCGGCGCGCTGCACCAACATGGCACGGGTCATTTCCTTCTGGGCCCGGCGCAGGTTGGGTTTCGGAGCAGTGGTCATCGGTCGTCCAGCCTATCGCCCGGAATGTCCGTGGCCGTGCTCATGCCAGCAGCCCGCCGTCCACCGAGATCTCCGCACCGGTGATGTAGCCGGCCAGGTCGCTGGCCAGGAAGGCCGCCACCGGTGCCACCTCGTCGGCCCGGCCCAGCCGGCGCAACGGGATGAAGTTCAGGTTCACCCCGGCGGTGGCGCCGTGCAGCATCTCGGTGTCGATCGCCCCGGGCATGATGCAGTTCACCCGGATGCCCCGGCCGGCCAGATCCCAGGCCGCCGACCGGCTCGCCCCGCGCACCCCGAACTTGCTCACCGAGTACGGCAGGTTGCCGGGGCGACCGCGCATCCCGTCGTTGGACGACACGTTGATGATCGAACCGCCCTCGCCCATCACCACCGCCGCGGCCCGCATCCCCAGGATCGGGCCGAACAGGTTGATGTCGACCATCCGGCGCATCTTGTCCAGCGGATAGCTCAGGAAGTCGGCCGGTTCGTGGATCGCGGCGTTGTTCAGCAGCACGTCCAGCCGGCCGTGGGTGTCGATCACGTGGTCGATCACCCGCTGCCAATCCTGCTCGACGCTGATGTCGAGCTGCTGGAACTCGGCCCGATCCAGCCCGGCCACCACGTCCGCGCCGTCGACGACGTCGGTGGCGATCACGGTGGCGCCGAGCTCGTGGAACAACTCCACCGCGGCAGCGCCCTGACCGCGGGCCGCTCCGGTGATCAGGGCCACCTTGCCGGTCAGGTGCAGTCGCTCGTCGGTCACGGTGTCCTCCAGGGTCGGGTGATCTCGATGGGGCTTGTCTAGTAAGGGTTTGCCGACGATGTCCACCGTGACTCTTGAACAGTGAAACTACTTGCTTGACTTGGCGTCAGTGAGATTGCAGCATCGGCGGGACGAACGTTTTCCATCCAGCTCCAGGAGGATCATGACCCCGAAAGTGTGCATCATCGGCGCGGGCAGCCAGGGTTTCAGCACCGCGAAGAAGCTCCAGGATGCCGGTATCGAGTTCGACTGCTTCGAGATGTCGGACGATGTGGGCGGCAACTGGTACTTCCGCAACCCCAACGGGATGTCGGCCTGTTACGAGAGCCTGCACATCGACACCTCCACCACCCGGATGCAGTTCGCCGACTATCCGGCGCCGGACGACTGGCCGCACTTTCCGCACCACAGCCTGATCCACCAGTACTTCCGCGACTACGTCGATCACTTCGGGCTGCGCGAGAAGATCACTTTCAACACCGCGGTCGAGAAGGCGGTCGAGGCCGACGGCGGCTGGGATGTCACCCTCAGCGACGGCACCACCCGGCACTACGACACCCTGGTGGTCGCCAACGGACACCACTGGAAGCCCCGGATGCCCGAGTACCCCGGGCAGTTCGACGGGCAGATCATCCACTCCCACGAATACATCAGCCCCTTCGAGCCGATCGACATGCACGGCAAGACCGTGATCGTGGTCGGGATGGGCAACTCCGGGATGGACCTGGGGTCGGAACTGTCGCACCGTTCGATCGCCAAGAAGCTCTACGTGTCCGCCCGCCGCGGCGTGTGGGTGCTGAAGAAGTACCGCGACGGGGTGCCGGCCGACAAGATGATGATGCCGCCGTGGATGCCCAAGAAGCTCGGGCTGGCGATCGCGCGCAAGAAGATCAAGAAGTCGCTCGGCAAGATGTCGAACTACGGCCTGCCCGAGCCCGACCACGAGCCGCTGGCGGCGCACCCGTCGGTCAGCGTCGACTTCCTGGAGCGGGCCGGCTCGGGTGACATCACCTGCATCCCGGCGATCGAACGCCTGGACGGGGACGCGGTGATCCTCAGCGACGGACGACGGATCGAGGCCGACGTGATCGTCTGCGCCACCGGTTACGACCTGGATTTCCCCTTCTTCGACGACCCCGACCTGCTGCCGCGGGAGGACAACTCCTTCCCGCTGTTCAAGCGGATGATCAAGCCGGGCCGGGAGAACCTGGTGTTCATCGGCTGTGCCCAGTCGTCGCCGGCGATCATCCCGCTGGCCGAACAGCAGTCGAAGCTGCTCGTCGGCCTGCTGCAGGGCACGTACCAGTTGCCGTCGGTGGCCGACATGGAGCGGATCATCGTCGAGGACGAGGAGAACCACCGCGGCCAGTACTACGCGGCCCGCCGACACACCATCCAGGTCGACTTCGGCCGCTACCGGGTGGACCTGGACAAGGAGGTCGAGGCCGGCCGCAAGCGCGCCGAGGAGAAGGCGAAGGTGCCGGCATGAGTGAGGTACAGGGCACCGCGGCGGACGGATTCGGGCCGGTCACCGACCTGCTGGCGGCCAACCTGGCCGACGGCACCGATGTGGGGGCCTCCCTGTGCGTGATTCGCGATGGGGAGATCGTGCTCGACCTGTGGGGTGGGGTGGCCGACGTCGACACCGGCCGGCCCTGGCGGCGCGACACGATCGTGCACACCTACTCGATCACCAAGACGATGGCCACCCTGGTCGTGATGCGGCTGGTCGACCAGGGGGTGCTCGACGTGACCGCCCCGGTCGCCCGCTACTGGCCCGAGTTCGCGGCCAACGGCAAGGACGCGGTCACCGTCGAGCAGATCATGTCGCACACCGCCGGGGTGCCCGGCTGGGACGACCCGATCGACATCGACACCCTGTGCGATGTGCCAGCCGCCGCGGCCCGGTTGGCCGCCCAGGCGCCCTGGTGGACTCCCGGCGAGGGCTCGGGCTACGCCGCGGTCGCGTTCGGACACCTGGTGAGCGAACTGGTGCACCGGGCGTCCGGACGCACCCTCGCCGAGATCTTCCGCGACGAGATCGCCGGCCCGGTGGGTGCCGACTACCACATCGGTACCCCCGCCGACGTCGAGCCGCGGATCGCCACCCTGGTCGCCCCCGAGGGCGGATCGACCGACATGTCGAAGCTGGGCCCCGATCACCCGACGGTGAAGGTGCTCGGCAACCCGGTGATGCCGGTGCCGACCACGGCCACCGAACAGTGGCGCCGGGCCGAGTTGGCCGGGGTGAACGGGCACGGCAACGCCCGGTCGATCGCGCAACTCCAATCGGCGCTGTCGCACGGCGGCATCGCCCACGGTGGGCACCGGCTGCTCAGCGAGGACGCGGTGCGCGAGATCCACACCGAACGCTCCCACGGCCCCGACCGGGTGGTCTTCTTCCCGATCCGCTTCGGGCTCGGGATGGGCCTGTCCGCTCCGGACGCTCCCGGCTGGCTGCCCGACAACGCCAGTTGGTGGGCCGGGTGGGGCGGGGCGATGGTGGTCAACGACGTGGACCGCCGGGTGACCATGGCATATGCGATGAACCGGATGACGGTCGACCTGATCGGGGCCGCCCGCACCACCAACTACGTCCGGACGGTGTGGGACTGCTTGGGGTGAGCCGGTACCGAAGCTGACAGCATGAGTCGCATGCTGCTGGACGTACAACTCGACGCACCACCCTGGGAGGCCGCCGCGCGGGCCCGGGAGCTGGTCGGGGCCGGCGTGGGCGGGCTGTTCACCTTCGAGGGATCATACGACGTGTTCCTGCCGCTGGCGATCGCCTCCCAGGCGGTCGAGACCGACCTGATGACCAACGTGGCGATCGCCATGCCCCGCTCACCGGTGCACCTGGCCCACAACGCCTGGGACCTGCACCGGTTGACCGGGGGACGGTTCCGGCTCGGCCTGGGGTCGCAGACCAAAGTGCACATCGAGAAACGGTTCGGTGCCACCTGGTCGCCGCCGGCGGCCCGGATGAAGGAGATCGTCCGGGCGGTGATCGCGATTCTCGACTCCTGGCAGGACGGCACCCCGTTGCGGTTCGAGGGGGAGCACACCCGGCACACCCTGATGCCACCCACCTTCAGCCCCGGCCCGAACCCATTCGGTCGGCCGCCGGTGCTGCTCGGGGCGCTCGGCCCGATCATGACCCGCACCGCCGCCGAGGTCGCCGACGGCCTGCTGGTGATGCCCTTCCACAGTCGACGCCACCTGGAGCAGGTCACCCTGCCCGCGGTCGCCGAGGGCCTGCGACGCAGCGGACGCGACCGGCTCCGGATCGAACCGCAGGCGATCCTGGCGATGGGGGTCACCGACGCCGAACGCGAAGCCGCCGACCACGGGGCGAAATCGTTGCTCGCCTTCTACGGCTCCACCCCCGCCTACCGCTCGGTGCTCGAGGTCGAGGGCTGGGGCGACCTGCAACCGGAACTGAACCGACTGTCCAAGATCGGCGACGTGGCGACCATGACCTCGCTGATCACCGACGAGATGCTCGAACGGCTGGCGGTTCGCGGCACCCCCTCGGAGTGTGCCGCCGAACTGCACC
>JAAYAO010000494.1 GCA_012719335.1 Propionibacterium sp.
GCCCACGACCGCGAGGTTTTCATCGGGCAGATCAGAATCTGCGGCGGCTCCAACGACAGGGCGACGAACGACTGGATCACGAAACCGGCCGGCACGTCGTCCACGGTCGAGGCGATCACCGCCACGCCGGTGCAGAACCGCCCGAACACGTCGCGCAGTTGCCTGCTGGTGAAGTCATGCATATCGACGATGCGCTCGTCGGCCATGGTGCAGTTTCCTATCGTTGTCGTGGACGGGCGACGGCCATTGTCGCACTTGGCCGCCGGCGGGCATTCGGGGGCCGACGGTCGGGATCCGGCCCGCCGGCCCCGTCGCGGTCAGCGGGTGAAGTACTCGATCACCACGCGCTCGAAGGCTTCCTTCTGCTCGATCATCGCCCAGTGCCCACAGTTGGAGAACACGGTCATCTCGGCATTGGGCAACTGGCGGAAGGCGAAGTGGGCCTGCTCGTAGGGCAGCATCCGGTCGTCGCGGCCCCAGATGATCAGCGTCTCGTGCCCGATCTCGGTGGCCCGCTTCCACGGGGCGGTGTGCTTGGCGGCGTGCTCCCCCATCGAGGCGAAGATCCGCTTGGCCTGGTCGATCATGCCGGGCTGCAGGGCGCGCTGGGTGCGGGCCTCGATCAGTTCCTCGGTGACCACCGCCCGATTGCCGACCATGGTGTCGACCCAGCCCTCCATCGTTTCGTTGCAGGGGTTGGCGAAGAAGTCGAACAGGCGACGCGAACCCTCGCTCTGGAAGGGCAGGAACAACGGGGCGGCGAGCCCACCGGGGCCCATCAGGGCCATCCGGTTCACCCGGTCGGGAAACTCCAGGGCCATCTGCACGGCCACATAGCCGCCCATCGAGTTGCCCACCAGGTGGGCCTTGTCGACCCCGACCTCGTCCATGAACCGCACCATCTGTTCGGCGGCGATCTCGGGGTAGATGCGGTCCAGGTCGACCCACTTCGACCGGCCGAAACCGGGCATGTCGGGCACCAGGGTGTGGAACTTCTCGGCGAACACGTCGAAGTTGCCCGAGAAGTTCGACCAGCCGCTCACGCCGGGGCCGGAGCCGTGCAGAAAGAGCACGGTCTCGCCGGAACCGGCCTCGTCGTAGTAGGTGCCGGCCGGGCTGAACTTGCCGGTCTCGCGGTCGATCGGGGCGGGCTCGGGGGTCATCGCGCACATCCTTCTGTTGGGCTGCAGGTCGACCCGGCCGATCCGACCGAATCCTGACGGCCGGGTGGGCGGGTACTGGGTACGTAATCAGCCGATTCCAGGCCTTATCGGCCCCTCTCCCGGTGAACGGGAGACGGAAGGGGGTGGTTGGGGGCACCTCCGTAGTCTGGCTCCACGATCCTCCCGTCGTCGACGGGGGTGAAGACATCGTTGCGAGGAGTATGCATGTCCGAAATCAAGGGGCTCGGCTACGTCACCATTTCCACCACCGACATCGACCGGTGGCGCCACCTGGCGTTTGAGGTCCTCGACCTGGGTGAAGGGACCGGCCCCAACTCCGATGCCCTGTACCTGCGGATGGATGAGCGCGCCGCCCGGCTGATCATCGTCCCCGGTGACGAGGACAAGGTGCAGATCGTGGGCTGGGAGGTTCGCGACCAGTACGGCCTGCAGCGCATCCGTGAGGCTGTTGTGGCCGACGGCAAGGAGGTCACCGACCTGTCCCTGGAGGAGATCGAGGAGCGTCGCGTCGAGGGCGGCTTCCGGTTCATCGATCCGTCCGGGCACCCGGTGGAGATCTACTTCGGCCCGGTGCTGAACCACGCTCCGCTGAGCAACAAGTACGGCACCCGCTTCAAGACCGGTCAGCTCGGTCTGGGCCACGTCGTCATGCCGGTCACCGACCCGAACGAACACGACCGTTTCTACCAGGAAGTGCTCGGCTTCCTGCCGCGCGGCGCCTTCAAGATCACCCCGCCCGGGGTGCCCCCGATGTACGTGCGCTTCGCCTCGACCAACCGTCGCCACCACACCCTGGCCACCATGCCGGCTCCGGCGTACGGCCCCGGTCTGGTGCACATCATGATGGAGGTCGAGACCCTGGACGAGGTCGGCCGCGCCCTGGAGCGGTCCACCAAGGAGGGCTTCACCCTCTCGTCCACCCTCGGTCGTCACACCAACGACAAGATGGTCTCCTTCTACACCCGCGCGCCGGGTGGCTGGGACATCGAGTACGGCTACGACGGCATGGAGGTCGAGGAGGGCTACTACACCTCCGAGCAGATCACCGCCGACTCCTACTGGGGCCATGACTGGTCCGGTTCCGAGCCGCTGGGCGTGATGGGTCAGGGCTGATCCACCGATTCGTTCGAGGCCCGCATCCCCGGTGCAGGGGGTGCGGGCCTCGTCGTTGGTGCGGCGCCGGTGCTCAGGCGGACAGGAAGTCGTCCACAACCCGGCAGAAGGCGTCGGTGTGTTCGATCTTGGTCCAGTGCCCGCAGCGACCGAAGACGTGCATCCGCGAGTCGACGATCAGGTCGTGCAGGGTCAGCGAGGTGCTCAGCGGAATCACCTTGTCGTCGCGTCCGTGCACCATCAGGGTGGGTTGTTCGATGCCGCGGATGTCGGCGAAGTCGTGGCTCATCGCATCCACCCAGCGCTGCCGGGGGGCGGGGAACATGCTCTCGTAGGCCTCGCGGGAGCCGGGTCGTTTGCTGGCCTCGTAGCGCAATTGCACCATGTCGTCGGTGATCATGTCGGCGTTGTAGGCGAAGGTGTTGCGCATCAGCTCGCCCATTTTCGCCACGTCGGGGGTGTAGCCCCACACCTCGTCCAGGCCGTCGGTGATCTTGAACGGCACGCCGACGCTGCCCATCAGGATCTGGCGGCGCACCCGCTGCGGGTGGTCGATGGTCAGGGCCAGCGCCATCGAACCGCCGAAGGAGTTGCCCACCACGTCGACGGTGTCCAACTCGAGGGCGTCGAGCAGGTCGACGATCTGGGTGAGCCACCGTTCACGGGTGTACTCGATGCCGTCGGGCACTTCGGAGTAGCCGAATCCGGCCAGGTCGGGGGCGATGATCCGGTACCGGTCCTGGAGTTGGTCGATGACCAGTCGCCAGTTCGCCCAGGCGCTCACGCCGGGGCCGGAACCATGCAGCAGCAACAGCGGCGTGCCGGTGCCGACGTCGTGGTAGTTGGTGACGATGTCACCGGTGGTGATGCTGTGACCGATTTCGGGATTGGTGCTCATCGTGGGCCCCTTCGTGTCGTCGTTGACCATCGACGTCAGACTAGGTGTGCGAGCAGGCGGTTCGGGTGGGTCGTTCCGCAATGCGTGACACGAGGGGC
>JAAYAO010000495.1 GCA_012719335.1 Propionibacterium sp.
GCGGGCCGGATCGCCTCGTGCGCCTCCTGGGCGTTCTTCACCTTCGAGGAGTAGAACCGCGGCTTCTCCGGCAGGTAGTCGTCGCCGTAGAGCTTGCGCACCGACGAGCGGATGTCGTTGATCGCCGACGCGGCCAGGTTCACCGAGTCGGTACGCATATAGGTGATGAAACCGCCCTCGTAGAGGTCCTGGGCGACCGACATGGTGCGCTGGGAGGTGAAGCCGAGTTTGCGGCCCGCCTCCTGCTGCAGGGTGGTGGTACGGAACGGGGCGTAGGGACGACGGGTGTACGGCTTGGCCTCCACCGAGGCCACCGTGAACGGCTGCCCCTGCAGGTTCTCGGCCAGCGCGGTGGCGGTGGCCTCGTCGATCACCACCACGTTCTCGGACGGGGTGCCCTGGTCGTTGAAGTCGCGGCCCTGGGCGATCTTGCGGTCGTTCAGGTGGGTCAGCCGGGCGTTGACGACGGGCGGTTCGGCCTCGGCCCCGGCGTCCAACTCGGCGTCCAGATCCCAATAGGAGGCGCTGCGGAAGGCGAGCCGTTCGCGTTCCCGATCGACCACCAGACGGGTCGCCACCGACTGCACCCGGCCGGCCGACAGCTTCGGCATGACCTTCTTCCACAGCACCGGGGACACCTCGTAGCCGTAGAGCCGGTCGAGGATCCGGCGGGTTTCCTGGGCGTCGACGAGGTTCTCGTCCAGCTCGCGGGGGTTCTCGACCGCGTCGCGGATCGCCGACTCGGTGATCTCGTGGAAGACCATCCGCTTGGCCGGCACCTTCGGCTTGAGCTCCTGCAACAGGTGCCACGCGATGGCCTCGCCCTCGCGGTCACCATCGGTGGCGAGCAGGAGTTCGTCAACGTTCTTCAGGGCTTCCTTGAGCGACCGGATGGTGGCCCGCTTGTCGGCGGCGACCACGTACAGCGGCTCGAAATTCTCCTCGACGTTGACCCCGGTGCGGGCCCACTTCTGGCCCTTGTACTTGGCCGGTACTTCCGCGGCGCCGGTCGGCAGGTCACGGACGTGTCCCCGGCTGGACTCGACGATGAAGTCCGCCCCCAGGTAGTCGGCGAGTTTGGTCGCCTTGGTCGGTGATTCGACGATCACCAGATGACGACGTGCCGCGTCCGATGTTGCCAATTTGGGTCTCTCCTGAGCTCGGTGGCCGTTCTGACAGCCGTGCCAGCCTACAAATCGACCGGTCGGCCTCACTTTAGCCCGACCGTCAACCCGTTCTTGCCAACCCTCCGCGCAGCACGGTGGCCATGCGGGCACCCCGGAGGCCCTCGTCCTGCGTCCCGGCACCGATCCGGGCCGGTCTCGGTGAGGTTGTGGCCGGCACGCGACGGTGCCCCCGGAGCTGGGTCCGGGGGCACCGTGGTGAGGGTGGGTGGTGGCGGGGGTCAGTTCACTTCGCGGCGCAGGTGGCGCACCACCCCGGCGGTGACCGGCAGCACCACCCAGATCGCCACCGCGACCAGTGCCTTCGCGGCGATGTCGCCGTCCCACATTCCGGCGTGCAGGGGCGCCCAGGCCTTGGCCGGGTCGACGTAGGTCATCACCGTGGCGAGCTTATCGTTCATCATCGCGATGATCGGCAACAGGGTCGGCAGGGCCATGTACAGCACGATCGCGGCGGGGCTGTTCATCAACACCAGACCCAGGCCCATCGCCAGCAGGGTGTGCAGCAGCATCACCACCAGGGTGCCGAGCAGCATCTTCCATTCCGGGGCCCAGACCATCGGGGTGTCGTGCAGGGCCGCGCCGATCGCGTGGGCGAGCATCGTGGCGACCACGGTCGCTGCCATGCCGATCACCACCCACCCCAGGGCCACCAGCACCTTGGCCAGAATCACCCGACCCCGGCGCGGCTCCAGGACGAAGGTGGTCAGCGCGCTGCGTTGGCTCCATTCCTGGGTGATCAAGAGGATGCCGAGGATCGGCAGCAGGATCGTGGCACCCAGCGACACCACGGTGACGTCGATCCACCAGGCCCCCGGGGTGGCCACCAGGTCGTACCAGATCACCAGTGCGGCGGCGATGCCCAGGATCGACAGACCGATCAGGGCGAGCAACACGCGGCCGGCGCGGGTATTGGTCAATTTTCGGAACTCGGCGGCCAGCAGGCGGCCGAAGCCGACGGTGCCGGCGGCTTCCACCGCGGGCAGCAACCGCACGTCCCGGCTGCTCCGTTCGGCGGTGGGTCGTTGGGTGAACACTTCGGCGAAGGTGGGGTTGGCGGTCATGCCACGAGTCCTTTCCGGTCGGTGGAGCTGGTGAGGTGCAGGAACATTTCTTCGAGGTGGCCACCGGCGGCGACCAGTTCTTCGGTGCGGCCCTCGGCGACGATCCGGCCGTGGCCGATCATCACGATGCGGTCGGCGATCTGCTCGACCTCGTGCAGCAGGTGCGAGCTCAGCAGCACCGCCCCTCCGGCGTCGGCGAAGCTGCGCAGCAGGTTGCGCATCCAGTGGATGCCCTGCGGGTCGAGGCCGTTGACCGGCTCGTCCAGAATCAGCACTTCGGGGCTGCCGAGCAGGGCGTGGGCGATGCCGAGGCGTTGCCGCATGCCGAGGGAGTAGGTGCCGACCCGTTTGCGGGCTTCCTTGCGGGTCAGGCCGACCAGGGCCAGGGCGTCGTCCACCCGGCCGGCGGGCAGACCCATGATCATCGCGGCGACGGCCAGGGTTTCCCGTCCGGTGCGGCCGGAGTGCTGGGCCGAGGCGTCCAGCAGGACGCCGACGCGGGCGGCGGGGTTGTCGAGTTGCCGGTACTGCCGGCCGAGCACCGTGGCGGTGCCCGAGGTGGGCCGGGTCAGCCCGGTCAGGCAGCGCATCGCGGTGGACTTGCCGGCGCCGTTGGGGCCGAGGAACCCGGTCACCGAACCGGGCTCGACGGTGAAGGAGATGTCGTCGACGGCGAGCAGGTCGCCGTAGCGCTTGGTCAGGTTCGTGAAGGTGATCATGTCTTCACTTCACGCCGGCCGATCGGGTGCGCACCAGCGGCAAGGGTCGGTTTTCACCCCCGACCAAGGTCGATGTCCTCTGTGGCCGGGTGGCCACCCTCACAGATTGGGGATGGTTGTCCCGCGCTGGGCGGGATAACCATCCCCACTATCGAGATCGACCCAGATCGGCGATGCGCACCACCCGGGTCGCCGGCATCTCGGGGTCGGCCTCGCGCAGCAGGTAGCGGATGCCCATCGCCCCGGTCTCGTACCCCATCGTCGGCAGCCAGTTCGGCACCCCGGGGTCGTCCTCGGCCACCACGATGGTCACCGAACCGTCGTCGTTGAAGGTGGCGTTGTCGCCGGTGATCAGCCCGTGGTTGCTCGCGTAGGGCTGGGCCTGCTGCCACACGGTGCCCAGGTAGAACGACCAGTAGCGGCACGGCACCGGCCGAATGTCGACCACCAGGGCCTCGTCGGGGGCGAGCCGGTACCAGCCGAAGGTGTAGAGGTTGTCCTTGGTCGGATACATGTATCCGCTGGGCCGTCCTTCCTGGGTCAGGCCGCCGGGTTGGGCCGGGGTGAACTCGTTGAAGGGACGCTCATCCAACCGGCCCATGAAGTAGCGGTTGATACCCCACAAGGTGGCGAAGAAGGTGCGCGCACGGCTCAACTGGTCGGCCAACTTCTCCCCGGTCAGCGGGTCGGGCAGCACGGGCCCGTCGAGCAGTTCGATGGTGGCGGTGGCCTGGGGTTGGTGAGCCGGGTCGGAGACGTACTGCCGGATCCACAGGGAGGACGCGTCCGGGTCGAGCCGCAGGAAGGCGCCGTCGTATCCCGCGGGAGGCTCGGGGGCGAGCAGCACCTGCCAGGAGCCGTCCGCATCCACCGGGATCTCGGTGTCGTTGATCGATCCGACCACCACCTCCGGCATCTTGCCGCCGGCCTCATCACCCCCGCCGTAGACCGAGATACCGAGGTAGATCGACGCGCCCCGGTTGCCGAACAGCCGGTAGCTGTTGCGGCCCGAAACCGGCGCCACCCGGTAGGTGGTGTACGGGTTGTCGAAGGCGAACCGCATCGTCGGGGTGATGATGTCGACCAGCCGGGGATGCTCCGGATCGCGGGCGTAGAGGTACACCTCGAGGGCCATCCGCATCAGCTCGGTGGCGTACCGC
>JAAYAO010000496.1 GCA_012719335.1 Propionibacterium sp.
ACCCCGCCGGCCGGGCTGCGCGATGCGGCCCGCCGACGCGTCCGGCCCCACCGGAACGGGATCGCCCGTGAGCATCCGGAGGGTGCACCGAAGCCGTCCCCATCGAGGTCGCAGCGTGGGCCGGATCACCGAGCAGACTGACATGTACCGGCGACCTCCCGCTGGGTACCATGTGTGTACTTGTTCTTCCTGTCCCCCGAAAGGCCCCGATGTCGAGTCGCACCCGCCGCTTCGGGGACCTGTGGGCCGACCTGAGCCATGTGGTCGCGGGGCTCGCCATCGCCCTGCTGGGGTTGGCCGTCACCGTGGGCGTCACCTGGGCCGGCACCCCCGAGGCCGAGGCCGACTCCCGTCCGAGCAGTACCCGGATGGGTGACGGCTACACCGCGGCCGAACCGCTGCCGGATGCCCGGGACATCGATCGGGAAACCCAGGCCGAACGTCGCGGCGCCGATCAGGACGGCGGCGGCGAGGCCGACGACGGCACCCTGGAACGGTACGAGCCGAAGACCGGGGCGACCGAACGCAACCCGGTCGGCGAGGAGATGCAGAAGGGCCGGGCCCAGCAGCAGGAGAAGGAACGCCGACGCCAGGAGGAGGCCCGCGGTCAGGAGGTGTCCGAAACCTCCCGGGAGCGGCTCGGCAGGTCGCGGGCCGCCGACCAGCAGGCCGACAAGGAGGCGATCACCGCCGAGCAGGAGCGCCTCGAGGAGGAGAAGCGCCGCAAGGAGGAGGAAGCCCGCCGGCTGGCCGAGGAGCGCCGCAACGGCACCCTGCGCGATGGTGAGTACGAGGGGCCGTACACCGGCCCGGTCTCCGGCGAGGTGTCCGGCTCCGGGGGCGCGCGTCCGGTGACCGGCCGGTACACGATCGCCGCCCGCTGGGGCGCGGTCGGCTCCTGGTCGCGGTACCACACCGGCATCGACCTGTCGGCCCCGATCGGACGTCCGGTGGTCGCCGCCGCCGATGGCACCGTCCGGGCACCGGTCGGCGGTGGCTGGGCGGGCATCCACGTGATCATCGAGCACGCCAACGGTGACGCCACCCTGTACGCCCACCTGGCCTCGACCACGGTGCGCCCGGGTCAGACGGTGCGCGCCGGTGAGGTGATCGGTGCGATCGGCATGACCGGCCGCACATTCGGCCCCCACCTGCATTTCGAGTACTATCCCTCTGCGCGCAGCGCGAGCAATCCGTACAGCACCAGTGACCCGTACACCTGGATGCTGACCCGGGGCGTCCGGCTGTAGCCCGACCGGATTCGGTCGACAATTTCGGTGTGGACGTGATTCGCGTTACATCACTCTGAGATTCCCTCAGCTTTGATTTGCCTGGCAGTTACCCTTCCGTTATCTTCGATGCGGCGTCGCTCGCAGCGTGCATTCGCGTGAGGGGCGTCGGACATTGCCAACTAGGGAGTCTTGGATGCAATCACCTTTCCGGCGCGCACGAGCCAAGAGGGCTGCCGGCGCCGAACTGGACGGGTTGAAGCCCACGGCCATGATCGACGAGAACGTCCGCGGTTACCTGTCGCACGGGCTCCTGGGCGTGGCCATCGCGGCACTCGGATTGGCGGTCGCCGGCGGTGTTGCCCTGACCGGTAGCGCCGAGGCCACCGAGGTCAGCACCCAGTCGACCACCATGATGTCCGGCACCGCGAACCGCGCCGAGCCGCTGCCCCAGGCCCAGGACGTCGACCGGGAAACCCAGGCCGAGCGTCAGGCCCAGGAAGAAGTGCACAACTCCGAGGACGGCCAGGGCTCCGACGGCACGCTCGACCGGTACAACCGCGACGCCGGCACCAGCCGCACCAACGCCGTGCGCGCCGAGCTGCAGCGCGGTGTCTCCCAGCAGATCGCCAAGGAACGCACCAGCTCCCTGGAGAACCAGGGCGAGTCGGTCTCCCAGACCTCCCGCACCGCGGTGCAGAAGTCGCGTTCGGAGCAGATCGCCGAGCAGCGCAAGGCCATCCAGGCCGAGCAGGAGCGCCTGGAGGAGGAGAAGCGCCGCAAGGAAGAGGAAGAGCGCCTCGCCAACCAGCAGAAGGGCACCCTGACCAAGAGCTCCGAGCCGGTGCAGGGCTACTCCGCCCCGGTGTACTCCGGTGAGGTCTCCGGCGCCGGCGGCGCCAAGCCGATGGGCCGCTACACCATCGCCGCCCGCTGGGGCGCGGTCGGTTCGTGGTCGCGCTACCACACCGGCATCGACCTGTCCGCCCCGATCGGCACCCCGGTGATGGCCGCGGCCGACGGCACCGTGCAGTCGCCCAATGCCGGTGGCTGGGCCGGCGTGCACGTGATCATCAAGCACTCCGGTGACGCCACCCTGTACGCCCACCTGAACCAGGCGACCGTCCGCCCCGGCCAGACCGTGAAGGCCGGCCAGGTGATCGGCTACGTCGGGATGACCGGACGTACCTTCGGCCCGCACCTGCACATGGAGTACTACCCCTCCGCCTCGAGCACCTCGAACCCCTACTCGACCAGCGACCCGTACACCTGGTTGCTGACCAAGGGCGTGCGCCTCTGAGGCCCTCCCCCACGATCGACCGAAGCCCCCGGGTTCACACCTCGGGGGCTTCGTCGTTTCCGGGCAGGGCTGGTTTCACTTCGACGGGCTCAGCACAAGCGGGCACGTCCGCTGCGCGGCCTGCTCAACCGACGCCGGTGGACGTAGCTGCGGAACCAGCAGTCAGAGCTTCTCCAGCGGCGCGTGGGCCAGGGACAGGCGCTTGGTGCCGGCGGAACCGAAGTCGACGTCGGCGGTGGTCTTGTCCCCCACCCCGGCGGTGCCGATCACGGTGCCCATCCCGAACACCGCGTGCAGCACCCGGTCGCCCACCTCGACCGAGGAGAGGGTGTTCGGACGCGGCTTGCGCGCGGCCGGCGGGATACTCGGCGCGGTACCCCCGGTGCTCCACCCCGAACCACCGGAGCGTCCGCCCGCCGCCGACCAGGAGCTGGAGCTGCGGGCGGCCGCCCGGGAGGCCCAACTGGCCAGCGCTCCCCCGGTGCGGCGCCAGTCGATGAACCGGTCCGGCA
>JAAYAO010000497.1 GCA_012719335.1 Propionibacterium sp.
GAGGAGGAGATCCGGCAGACCATCGACCTGCGGCGCTTCCCGATGCCGGACGACATCGCCGACTCCGGGCTGTTCCTCTGCTCACCGCTGGCGAACGCGGTCACCAAGCAGACCCTGGAGATCAGTTGCGGGGAGTTCCACCACTGAGGGTGCCCACCACCTGCGGGTAGGCTGACCCAACGTGTCCGAAGCCCCAGCCCTCGCCGCCCTGCGCCGCACCGCGCGCGCGTCCGGCACCTGGCTGGGGTTCTTCGGTGCGGTGATCACCGCGGTGGCGATGTTCGCCCCGTCCCTGATGCCGCCACACCTGCCGTTGCGCGAGCTGCCGGTTCCGGCCGCCCTCGACCCCTGGCTGCCCGCCCCCCTCGCCGCCGCCCTGATCCTGGCCGGGCTGATCTGCCTGCTGGTGGCCTGGTGGTTGCTGCGACCCCCCGACTTCGACGCGGCGGGGGAGGCCTCCTCGCTGAGCCGGGCCGCGGTGCGGGCGAGCATGGGCCCGGCCGGGCAGGGGGTGTCGGCCTGGATGGTGGTGGTGCTCTGGTCGCTGCCCTTCCTGCTCGCCCCACCGGCCTACTCCACCGACGCCTACCTGTACGCCGACCTGGGCTGGATCCAACATCGCGGTTTCAGCCCCTACGAGGTCGGGATGGCGATGGCCGGCGGGCCGAGCGTCGAATGGGTGGCCCCGGCCTGGCGCGGCGCGACGTCCCCGTACGCGCCGTTGTCGCTGGTCACCCATCATCTGATGGCCTTCCTGGCCGGTTTCGACCCCTACTGGGGGGCGATCGCGAACCGGATCCCGGCGATCGCCGGCACCGCCCTGCTGGTGATCTTCGTGCCGAGGTTGGCGGTGCGGCTCGGCGCGGACCCGGTGCGGGCCTCCTGGTTGGGCGTGATCAACCCGATGGTGGTGGTGCACTGCGTCGGCGGTGCGCACAACGACGCGATGATGATCGGGGTGCTGATCCTGGCCCTGTGGGTGGCTGCCGGGCCACCTCGGCACCTGTGGCTGGCCGCCGCCCTGGTCGGGGTCGCCACCGCCTTCAAACAACCGGCGGTCTTCGGTGGCCTGGCCGTGGCCCTGCTCGCCGTCCGGCCCCGCACCCCGGGGGAGCGTTCCTGGCGGCCGCTGGTGCGCCGGGTGGCCGGCGCCCTGGGCCTGTCGGCCCTGGTCGGCGGTGGGGTCTTCATCGCGATCACCTGGGCCACCGGCCTCGGCTGGGGCTGGACCGGGGCGCTGTCCCTGCCCGGCAGCAACGCCTCCTGGGCCCCCCGGTTCCTGATCACCGAGGCCGGTAGCTGGGCCGCGCAGATGCTGGGCGATCACCGGTGGCCGGTGGCCACCGTGGTGTCCCTGGTCTCGGCCGCGGTCTTCCTGGCCCTCTTCGCGGTCGCGATCAAGCGCTACCTGCCGGCCCAGCCGGTCGCCTTCCTGGGCTGGACGCTGGCGGCCTTCGTGCTCACCGGCGTGATGATTCACGGCTGGTACCTGGTCTGGCCGGTTGCGGTACTGGCCGCCTCGGGGGCCGGACGCCGCGCCGCCCGGGGCATCTTCGCGCTCAGCCTGTTCTCGCTGGTCTACCTGGCGATCGCCGAATACGTCTGGGTGGGGTTGGTGGGGGCGGCCCCACCGATCGGCTGACCCGACCCGACGCTCACCCGGTTTCGCCGTACCGCGAACGTTCCTGCCGGTACACCTCGGCGTCCTCGTCGATCGTCCGGGCGCCCCCGCCGAGCGCGGCCGGCACCCACCAGGCCCCGGCCGGCAGGGGCTCGGGGTATTGCGCGATGCCGATGTCGATGCCGTCCTGCAGCACGGTGCGCAACCGTTGCGAGGCGAGCCGGACGTCCTCGTCGGCGGCCACCGTGATCGGCTCCCCGAAATGGACGTGTACCGGGGTGCGCCAGGCGGCCCGGACGCTCGTCCGCCGACCCCGGGTCAGAATGCGGTGTGCCCCGAACACCGACACCGGAATGATCGGGGTGCCGGTCTCGGCGGCCATCCGCACCGCCCCGGTCTTCAACGGGCGCACCTGGAAGCTGAGGTTGGTGCTGCCCTCGGCGAACAGCGCCAGATACTCCCCGCGCCGCAGTTTGGTCACCGCCTCCCGGTAGGCGGCGTCACCGCGGGAGCGGTCCACCACGACGTGATCGCACAGTTCGCAGACCGCCTCCATGAAGGCCCCGCCGGCCCGCTTCTTGGTGATCATGAACCGGGCGTGCACCCGGGTGTGCCGAAACAGTGCCGCCTCGGCGAACACGAAATCGACCAGGCCGAAATGGGTGATCGCCACCACCGCGCCCGCGCCGGGCTGCACCACGTGCCGCCCCCGGCGCACGGTGACCCGCGGCATGTTCTCCAGCCCGGTGACCCGCACCGGCACCCGGAACAACCGGATCAGCAGTTGCCCGCACCGCACGATGAGCCGGTAGAAACGATCGTTGGGACGAAATTTCACGGGTTGCCTCTCACCGGCGGTCGTCGGGCACGGGTCACCGCCGGATTGTTCCGAGACGGTACGTCCACCCTAGACCCGGCAACAGCTTGGGGTTCGCCACCGGTCACGGCACAATGAACACCATGACTGCCGGCACCAGGAAACGCCGATCCCGCCGCACCCGGCGCGGACCGTCCATTCTCGGTGTGCTCGGGGTGCTGCTGATCATCGGTGGCTTGGTCGCCATCGGTTGGGTCGGCTGGCAGTACTGGGGTACCAACATCACCTCCCGGCAGGCCTTCGACGAGGAAACCCGCGGGCTGCGCGATGCCTGGCAGGATCCGGCCGCCGAACCCGCCGACGGGCCCCGGATCCCCGGCGACGCGATCGCGCTGTTGCGGATTCCCGCCTTCGGCGACGACTACGAGGTGCCGATCCTGTGGGGGATCGACGACCCGACCCTGGAACGCGGCGTGGGCATGTACCCCTCGGCGGTGATGCCCGGTGAGATCGGCAACTTCTCGGTGGCCGGGCACCGGGTCACCCGCGGCGAACCCTTCCGCCGGTTGTTGGAGTTGCAGACCGGCGACGAGGTGATCGTCGAGACCCGCGACGCGATCCACACCTATGCGATCAACACCACCCCCACCGAGCTGACCGTCCAGGACACCGAGTCGTGGGTGCTCGACCCGGTGCCGGGCAAACCCGACCAGGAACCCACCGAGTCGATCGTCACGCTGACCACCTGTCAGGACTTGTTCCGGTCGCCGGATCGGTCGGTGGCCTTCGGGCACCTGATCAGTACCCAACCCAAGTAGCGGCGGTACTACGCTGGCGCCCATGAGCGACCGCGAGAACCTGATCGAGCTGATCCGCGAACTGGCCGTGGTGCACGGCCGGGTCACCCTGTCCTCCGGCCGGGAGGCCGACTACTACATCGACATGCGTCGGGTCACCCTGGACGGGGTCGCCGCCCCGCTGGTCGGGCGGGTGATGCGCGAGCTGGTCGCCGACTGGAACATCGAAGCCGTCGGTGGGCTCACCCTGGGTGCCGACCCGGTGGCCGGCGCGATGCTGCACGCCGCCGCGGCCGCCGGTGACCGGCTGGACGCGTTCGTGGTGCGCAAGGAGGGCAAGGCGCACGGTCTGCAACGACGCGTCGAGGGCAGCGAGGTGGCCGGTCGACGGGTGCTGGTCGTCGAGGACACCTCCACCACCGGGGGTTCGGCGCTGACCGCAGTCGAAGCGTTGCGGGACGCGGGCGCGCAGATCGTCGGGGTCGCCTCGGTGGTCGATCGCGACACCGGGGCCCGGGAACGGATCGCCGAGGCCGGGCTGGAGTACCGCTGGGCGGTGACCGCCGAGGACCTGGGCCTGACCTCAGGCCGGTGACCCGGGCCGGTCGGCGGCCGGATCGTCCGGTGCCGCCCCGGCCCCGGGCGGCGAGAGGTGCCCCGGTGCGTTCGCCGGATGGTCCTCGGGCAGGTCGACCATGATCTGGGCCTCGAGCTTGACCATCAGCTCCTTGAGTTCGTAGAGGGTCTTCTCCGGGGTGTCGCCGTGCTTCTCGACGGTGGCGACCATCTCCTGGTACTTCCGCTCCTCGTAGGCCCCGTCCAGGCTGTTGATGATGATGCCGACCACCAGGTTGACCACGATGTAGGTGCCGAAGACCACGAAGCTGATCACATAGGGCAGCGACAACGGGTGCAGATCGCGCAGGTTGCGCATCGTCTCGTTCCAGCCCTCCAGGGTGAGCAGCTCGAACAGGGTCAACATCGCCTCACCGATGTTGTCGAAGTACTTCGGCATCTCCGGGTCGGTGACCCGGCCGCTGAACATCATCCAGCCGACGACCGCGTACAGGTAGACGTAGAGCAGGGTCAGCATCAACAGGCTGAAGGCCGGGCCGGCGGCTTTGCGCAGACCGTTCAGCAGCACCTTCACGTCCGGCATCAGGCGCAGCAGCCGGCTGACCCGCAACAGCCGCACCACGCGCAGCGCGGTGGTGTTCGAACTGACCCAGGGGGTCAGGCCGGCGACGATCACGATGAAGTCGAAGATGTTCCAGCCGTTGTTGAAGAACTTCTTCGGGTTGAACTTCACCGCCGCCAGCCGCACCAGCAGCTCGAAGGCGAAGAACCCCATGCAGATCGCGTCGAGCAATTCCAGCGTGCGCAGCACCCGAGGCGGCACCGGGTAGGTGCTCACCGCGATGGTCAGCGCGTTGAACACGATCACCGTGGTGACCAGGTGGCTCCACCAGTTCGTGGTGATGATGCGTTGCGTCACTCGTTGGAAGCCGGGCTGAGCGGAATGCTCGGTCA
>JAAYAO010000498.1 GCA_012719335.1 Propionibacterium sp.
ACAGGCTTCTGATCAAGCCACCGTGGTGGGTGCCCAGGGCCGGCACCGGCACCCCATCGATAAACCCTCAGATCGCGTCCAAGACACCCCGCAGGGGTCAGTCGGTTGACGAGAAAGATCCATCAACAAGGAACCAGTACCAACCCTGTCAGCCAGTCACCCGGACCAACTACCCCCACACTTACAGTCGGTTGAGCTCGGAACCGGGGCGCGTCGGTTGAGCCTGTCGAAACCAATGCCGGGGCCGCCGAGCACCCCTCACACGGTGGCGATCAGCCGTCCGGCGCCCCCACGGCGCATCCGGTCGAAGCCGTCGTTGACCTCGTCGAGGGAGATCGTGCCGGTGACCAGGGTGTCCAGATCGATCCGTCCGGCCAGGTACAGGTCGGCCAAGATCGGAATGTCCCGGGGAAAGTGGTTGGCTCCCATCAGCAGGCCCTGCACCCCCTTGTTGGCGACCACCAGCGGCATCGCGGGCAGGGTCACGGTCTCACCCAGCGGCGCGATACCCAGAACCCAGGCGGTGCGCCCCTGCCGCACCATCGCCACGGCCTGCGGGACGGTGGGAGCCCGGCCCACCACATCGAAGACATGATCGGCGCCGCCCCCGGTCAGTTCGGTGACGGCTGCGATCGGGTCACCGGCGGCCGGGTTGACGGTGTGGGTGGCGCCGAACTGTTCGGCCAACCGCAGGTTCTCGTCGTTCGGATCGATCGCGATGATCGTGCTCGCCGCGGCCAGCCGGGCTCCCTGAATCACGTTCAGCCCGACCCCGCCGCAGCCGATCACCGCCACCGATTCCCCGGGACGCACCTTGGCCCCGTTCAGCACCGAGCCGATGCCGGTCAGCACCGCGCAGCCGAGCAGGCCGGCGCGGTCGGTGGGCACCTCGTCCGACACCTTCACCACCGAGTTCTGGTGCAGGATGGTGCGTTCGGCGAACCCGCCCAACCCGGCGGCCTGGTTCACCGGGGTGCCGTCGGCGCGCACCAGCCGGGGTGCGGGACGACCGTCGCGGCCCAGATCGTTGCGGCGCACGCACAGCGAACTCCGCCCGGCCCGGCATTCGGCACACACCCCGCAGAACACCGACAGGCAGGCCACCACCCGGTCGCCGACGGCCACCCCTGTGACCCGTTCACCAACCGCCTCGACCGTGCCGGAGATCTCGTGGCCGGGGATGGTCGGCAGGGCGACCGGCATCTCGCCGTCCACCATGTGCAGATCGGAATGGCACAACCCACACGAGTGCACCTGCACCCGCACCTCATCGGGGGCCAGCCAGTCGTCCAGGCCGAGTTCCTCGACCCGCAGGGGGCCGGGGGCCTCACTCAGGACGGCGGCGCGGACGGCGGTGCGCGAGGCACCCGGTTCGATGGAGAGCTGCATCATGGGGCCACTGTAGGAAGGGGAAAGCGTGTTCCCGGGCGACTGTCCCGCTCAGCCGGTGCGGCCCCGGCCGGACGGTCACTGGCGTTCGCGGCTGCGCAACGCACCCCAGACGGCCAGCACCGCGAAAATCATCGCCCACAGCACCACGTTCAGCACCAACTGCCACAGCGGGTCGGATTCGCCGGACGGGTCGTGGCCCTCGATCAGCGGCCAGCGGGCCAACGCGACGTACCCGTAGAGCGGGGTCCAGCGGGCGATGGTGAGCATCACGCCGGACAACGGCATGAACATGTTGCCCAGGAACCCCAGAATCACCAGCCCGCCCGCCGAGATACCCATCGCCGCCTCGGAGCGGAACAACAAGCCGGTGGCCAGCCCGAACAGCGCGAACACCGACGAGCCGAGCCAGACGATCAGGCCCGATTGCAGCCACACCCACCAAGGCGCCTCCGCACCGATCAGCACCCCGAGCCCGAAGATCACCAGCACGGTGCCCAGGGCGAAGACCATCGCCACCACGGCCTTGGTGGCGACCATTCCCCAGGTGGGCAGCGGGGTGAGCGCCAGTTGCCGGCCCCAACCCTGCATCTGTTCCAGGGCGGCCTGCCCACCGATGCCGTTGGTGGCCATCACCGCCCCATAGGCGGCCATGCCGAGCATGATGTACATGTTCACGTTGCCGTGCCCGGCGGGGCGCTGCCGTAGTCGAAGGCGCTGCCGAAGATCAGGGTCATCGCCCCGGGCAGCAGCAGGGTGAACACCAGCACGCCGGGGTTGCGCACCTGCCGCAGAAACTCGATCCAGGTGTAGGTGAGGGTCATGCCGGCTCCTCGGCGGTGAGCTGCAGGAAGGCCTCGTCCAGGCTGGGGGCGCTGATCAGCAGATCGTGGGCGCCGTGTTCGGTGAGCAGGGCGCCGGCGATCCGGTCCGACTCGGTGGTGCGCACCAGCAGCTTTTGTTCGGTGAACTCCACCCCGGTGACCGCCGGGTCGGTGCGCAGCCGCTCGGCCACCGCCTGGTCGGCGACGGTGGCGGTGATGGTGCGCACCGAGGTCAGCGAGCGGATCTGCTGGGTGCTGCCGTCGGCGACGATCCGGCCCTTGGCGATCAGCACGATTCGGTCGGCGAAGCGGTCGGCCTCGTCCAGGTAGTGGGTGGCGAAGACGACGGTGCGTCCGGACGTGGTTTCGGCGCGCATGGTGTCCCAGAAGTCCTTGCGGGCGCCGACGTCCATGCCGGCGGTCGGCTCGTCCAGGATCAACAACTCGGGGTCGGACAGCAGGGCGAGGGCGAACCGCAGCCGTTGCTGTTCACCGCCGGAGCATTTCGATACCCGCCGCCGGGCCAGGTCGGTCAGCCCGGCGCGTGCGATCACGTCGTCGATGCGGTGCTCGACCCGATGCAGGGACGCGATCGCGCGCACCGTTTCGAGCACCGACAGGTCGCGCAACAACCCGCCCGACTGCAACACCGCCGACACCCGGCCGGCGCGCACCGCGGCCTCGGGGGAGGCGCCGAACACCTCGACCCGCCCGGCGGTGGGCGAGGTCAGGCCGAGCACCATGTCGATGGTGGTGGTCTTGCCGGCGCCGTTGGGGCCGAGGAAGGCGACGATCTCGCCCCGCCCGACGGTCAGGTCGACCCCGGCCACGGCCCGGACAGCGCGGTCACCGTGGCCGAAGGTCTTGTGCACCTCGGTGAGGACGAGTGCGGGGGCGGTCATGGGTACAGCCTGCCCGATTCCGGGCGCGGGGCGGGCGGGGTCCATCGGGCCTCGCGCAACCCGAACGTACTTTCGGGTCGCAGCTGTGGCAGAGGCGTCAGGACTCCTCGGTGGTGCGCTGCTCGTCGGCAACCACGTCGGGTTTCTTCTCGACCCGGGTGGCGCCGTGCGGTTCGGCGGTGGCCTCGTCCTCGTCGGCCCGACGGGCGGCGGGTGATGCGCCCGACCCGGACTCGTCCCGGGGTGAGGTGAACGGACGGGCCGCCTGCGGCCGGGTGCGGGCCGGGAACTCCACCGTCGCCCCCGACTCGGTGCGGGGCAACCGGCCGACCGGGGTGGTGGTCAACGCCAGCACCCCCGGCACCGATTCGGGCCCCTTCTCGGTGCCGGTCCTGGCGGGCTTCTCGTTGGTGAGGAAGGCGTTCATCCAGCGCGAATCGGGGTCGGCGTCGATCAGGATTGCCTTGAAGAACGAGGTCAGCGGCACGGCCAGCAGGGCGCCGAAGGGGCCGAGCACCGTCGCCCACAGGGCCAATGACAAGAACGTGGCGCCGGTGTTCAACCCGACCGCATCACCGGTGAACTTGGGTTGCACGATGGTTTGCAGCACGAAGTTGATCACCGAGTAGGCGATCACCACCGCCAGGGCCTGGATGGGGCCCTGCACCAGCAGCGCCATCAGGGCCGGCGGCACCAGGCCGAGCACGAACCCGATGTTCGGGATGTAGTTGGTGACGAAGGAGAGGATGCCCCAGGTCCAGGCCAGCGGCACCCCGATGATGCCCAGCGCCACCACGTCCAGCAGGGCGACGATCAGACCGAACACGGTGGTCACGAACCAGTACTTGCGCACCGACAGCGAGAAGGCCGACAGGGCTTCGGCCAGGTGCGGGCGGGCGCCGATCAGGGTGGCGACCCGGCCGCGGACGTCCTGGGTGTCGATGGTCAGGAAGAACAGGATGATCAGCAGCATCCCGACCTGGGAGCCGACATTGCTCAACGAGCTGAGCAGCGTGTTGGCCAGACCGACGATCCGGTTCACGTCGAAGCTGTTCATCGCATCGCGCAGGGTCTTGTCGGCGTTGATGCCGAAGCCCTCGACGAAGCGGATCAGCGAATCCCACATCTGGGTGAAGGTGTCGGCGTACTTCGGCAGCTCCAGGGTGAGCTGGGCGATCGCGAAGCTCAGGCCGCCGACGATCGCCAGCAGCAGCAGGTAGAGCAGCACCATCACCAGCATCGCGCTGAGCAGCCGCGGCATCCGCTTGCGGAGCATCCACTTGTGCAGCGGGCGGCCGGTGAGCACCAGGGTCAGGGCGAAGAACGCCGGCGCCACGATGCCGGAGATGTAATTCAGCCCGGCGAGGGCCACCACCAGGGCGGCCAGGGCGAGCAACAGGATGAGCCCGCGCGGTGTCGCGGTGCGAGTGGATGCGTCGTTCACGGCGGAAGACTACTCCCCGGGGAGTCACCGAGGGTCTCTTGTGCCATCGCCGCGGTGGGTACTTTGGGGGTTCATCGCGTTTTCTCAGGAGGAACGATGTCGCAGCACACCTCGTCGGGGCCGGGTGCCGACCTGATTCTGATCGGTGGCACGGTCGTCCCGATGGACGCCGCGGGCCGCCGCCACCAGGGGCTGGCCGTCCGGGACGGCCGCGTCACCGCGCTCGGGACTTCCCGGGAAATGCAGCAGTTGGCCGGCCCCGACACCGAGGTGGTCGACCTGGCCGGAGGCACCGTGCTGCCCGGTTTCATCGAAACCCACGCCCATCCGCCGATGCTGGGGGAGCGGCTCGCCCAACTCGACGCGAGCTCCCCGGCCAACACCACGATCGCCGACATCGTCGAGCGGGTGCGGGATGCGGTCGCCGGACGGGCCGGGGACGAGTGGCTGGTCGGTGCCGGGTACGACGACACCGCGCTGCGTGACCATCGCCACCCCAACCGGCACGATCTGGACGCGGTCGCCCCCGACTCGCCGGTGGTGTTGCACCACATCTCGGGTCACGTGGCGGTGGTGAACAGCCACGCCCTGCGGCTGATGGGCATGACCGCCGACACCCCCGACCCCGCCGGTGGGGAGATCCAGACCGCATCGAGCATTTCCAGATGGGCCGGGAGGACCAGTTGGACGAGGTCGCTGCCCTCGGTGTGCTGCCGTCGGTGTTCGTCAAACACGTCTGGTACTGGGGAGACCGGCACCGCGACATCTTCCT
>JAAYAO010000062.1 GCA_012719335.1 Propionibacterium sp.
ACCCGGGCGATGTCGGAAGCAACGTTGCTGCCCGCCGCGATGGCCGCGGTCGGGTTCGTCGCCGCACTGTTCCTGGTGCGGGTGTTGCCGCAGCGTTCACCGGTTGCGGCAGAGGTCGAGTAGATCGTCGGTCAGCTCGGTCAGCAGATCGACCAGCCCCGGATCGTCCCCGGGTGCCAGGGCGGCTTCGCTCCACCGTTGCACGGCGTCCGGTGGTTGCACGGGCAGTTCGGCGAGATGGCTGAGCAGCCGCTTCTCACCCGGGTGGTAGTGACGGTTGATCGCGAACAGCAGGTCGAACCAGGCCTCCTGCAGGGCGCTGCGGCGGTTGATCACGCCCGTCCAATCCCTGCGCCGTTGTGCCTTGCGGAGTTGATCCAAGTAGTTCGGCAGTTCCCGCGGTAGCCGATCGAGCAGGCGATCCCGGGTTGCCTCGGGGTAGGTGGCGAGCCGTTGCCGAAGCCGGGCCAGATGACCGTGCGGGTCGGCCAGCGGCTCCATCCGGGCCAGTGTGAACAGAAAGGCCGTGGTGTATCCGTTCGGGCTCACGTCCCCGCGCTCGAAGGCGTCGAGGTCGATCCCGTCCAGCCCGAGATACATCACCTCGACCAGTCGGCCGTCGCGGTGGAACCGGTCGTCCTCACCCCAGGCGTCCTCGTGCTCGACCAGCCCCCGGTCGGCGTGTGGGCCCAGGGCTGCGGCGCGCAGGTGCCGGGGCGGAGGTGCATCGTTGTGCAGGGCGTACAGGTCGGTGTCGGAATGTTCATCGGCCAACCCCGTAGCCCGCGAACCCGCCAGGCCCACGGCGAGGACACCGGGCAGGTCGATCAGCGCGGCGACGACCGGGGCCGGTATCGGGGTGTGCGGGTCGCCGCTCATGGGGCGGACACCAGCACCGGCACCCGGCGGAAGCCGCCGACCGGGGCAACCTCCCGCTCCGGTGTCGTGTCGGCGGGCAGAATCCGACGATGGTCCAGCGTCACCCGCAACAGGATGCGCAACTGCATGGTGGCCAGCGGCCGGCCGGGGCAGACGTGCTTGCCGATGCCGTAGACCAGGTTGTGTTCGGCATTGCGGGCCGGGTCGAACCGGTTGGGTGCCCCGACCACCGCCTCGTCGCGGTTCGCCGAGGTCCAATGCAACTTCACCACCGCGTCGGCCGGAATGTCGGCACCACCGATCCGCACCGGGCAGGTGGTGCGACGCCGGTTGGCGGGGAAGGGGTCGTCGATCCGCAGGATCTCGTCGATTGCGGCGTCCAGTTCCGGGTCGGGCAGGGCGACCAACTGCGGCTGCAGTTCCGGGTTGGCCGCCAGATACTCGAACAGCACCCCGACGCACAGCGCGATCGAACCCAGGTCACCGCCGGTCCAGTTGCGCAGTACCGAGACCAACTCCTCGTCGGTGAACGGTCGGCCCGCGATGGTGTCGCGCATCAGCCGGGTGGTCAGGTCGGGCGGTGCCGCAGCACCCGGGGCGCGGCGGGGTTCCAGGATCGAACGGATGATCGCGTCGAAGTCCTCGGCGACCCGCCGGGTGCGATCGCGGTCACCGGATCGGCTGGCGGCGTGATTGGTCGCCATCCAATCGAGCAGGGTGTCCTCCAGATCCGCGGGCCAGCCCAACCAGGCACTCTGTGCCCGCACCGCGAACCGGGCCCCGAGGTCATCCACCGCGTCGATCGGTTCATCCGGCGGGGTGGTGGCCAACAGGTCGGTCGCCACCGCGGTGAACACCTCGGCGAAGGGCGCCAACGCGGCCTCGGTGAAATAGGCGTCGAGGGTTTCCCGGGCCGC
>JAAYAO010000499.1 GCA_012719335.1 Propionibacterium sp.
GATCGGTACGGCCCTTGGCCTCGTCGATCGCCTGCTTGATCTCGTCGACACTCTGACCGTCGACCCGCCGGCTGTGGAATCCGAAGGAATTGAACTTGTCGACGAAGTCGAAGGTTCGCGAGATCTCCTCGGTGTAGCCGTCGAGCTGACGCTTGTTGTCGTCCACCATCAGGATCATGTTGTGCAGATTGTGGTGGGCGATGAACTGTGCGGCCTCCCAGGCCTGCCCTTCATTCAGTTCACCATCACCGACGATGCAGTAGACCTTGTTGGACTTACCGGTCGTCAGCAATCGATAGGCGACGCCGCTGGCCGCCGAGATGCCCTGGCCCATCGAGCCGGTGGTCATCTCGACGCCCGGAACCTTCAATCGGTCCGGGTGCGACGGCAGATCGGTGCCGTTCGCATTCAGCGTCATCAGTCGATCGGTGTCGAAGAAGCCCCGCACGGCCAGCGTGGCGTACCACGCCGGCCCTGCGTGCCCCTTCGACAGGATGAACCAATCCCTATCCTCCGTGTCCGGGTTCGCCGGATCGTATGTCATGGCATCTCCGTAGAGCACCGCCAGGGCTTCGACGATCGACAGGCTTCCGCCGAAGTGTCCGTAGCCGAGGTTGAGGAGCTCTCGAAGCGTCCAGTAGCGGATCTCGTCCGCGAGGAGCGTGAGATCGGTGGTCAATACGTTTCCTTTCAGGACGCGGATACCGTTTCGGCATCCTTGGGCTTACGCACCTTGCCGATCACCGTCCAGGCGATCATCAGGGCGTACACAACAACCAGACCGGCGACAACGCCGATGGTGCCGACCTTGGCCAGGTTGCCGAAGAACATGCCGGTGAGGATGAAGTCGGTGTCGGAGAAGGTGGTGGCCGCGAAGCCCAGATCACCCAGCACCGGCAGCAGGAACAGCGGCAGGAAGCTGATGATCACACCGTTGAGCGCCGAGCCGGCGATCGCGCCGCGCAAACCGCCGGTCGCATTGCCGAACACGCCGGTGGTCGCACCCAGGAAGAAGTGCGGCACCACGCCCGGGATGACCACGGTCATTCCGGCAGCACCCATGATGAACATCGACACCACACCGGCGGCGAAGCTGACCAGGAAGCCGATCAGCACCGCGTTGGGGGCGTAGGGGAACACGATCGGGCAGTCCAGCGCCGGGATCGAGTTGGGGACGATCTTCTCCGAGATGCCCTTGAAGGCCGGGACGATCTCGTTCAGGATCAGGCGCACACCGGCCAGGATCACGAACACGCCGGCGGCGAAGGTGCCGCCCAGGGTGATCGCCCAGACGATGTAGTTGACGCCGCCGCTGCCTTCCAGGCCGTCGACCGCGGTCGGGCCGGCCACCAGGGCCACCACGATGTAGACGATCATCATGGTCAGGGCGATGGCCACCGTGCTGTCGCGCAGGAAGGCCAGACCCTTGGGGAAGTTCACGTCCTCGGTGGAGGTCGGCTTGCCCTTCTTGCCCTTGAGCAGGTCACCCAGCAGGCCACCCATGAAGTAGCTGCCGGCGGCGAAGTGGCCCAGGCCGACGGTGTTCTGCTGGCCGGTCATCCGGTTCATGTAGCGCTGCAACAGCCACGGCGACAGGCTCATCACCGCACCCAGCGCGAGGGCGCCCAGGGCGATCAGCAGCGGGCCGGTGAAGCCGGCCACGGTGAACACCACGGCGAGCATACCGGCCATGTACAGGGTGTGGTGACCGGTGAGGAAGATGTGCTTGAAGCGGGTGAAGGCCGCGATCAGGATGTTCACGATCATGCCGAAGAACATGATCAGCGCGGTGTTGGTGCCGTAGACGACCAACGCCTGGGAGATGATCGCTTCGTTGTTCGGGACGATGCCCTGTACCTCGAAGGCGGCTTCGAACATGCCGCCGAAGGGGGTGATCGCACCGTTGACGATGTTGGCGCCGGCGCTCAATACGAGGAAGCCGACGAAGGTCTTGATGACACCCTTGACGGTGTCGGAGGCGGACTTGCGCTGGGCCAGCAGGCCGATCAGCGCGATCAGCGCGACCAGGAAGGCCGGGGCGCTGGCAATGTCCACCAGTACTGCGATGATGCCAGACATTCTCTTTCCCTACTACTGGAGGAAGGTGTTGTGGAGCGGGGGTGGGTGGGGTGGTGACGGGCTA
>JAAYAO010000500.1 GCA_012719335.1 Propionibacterium sp.
CCCGTTCTCGAACACCGCCACTCTGGACGCCACCGAGATCGACATGGTGCAGTCGCCGACCCACACCTTCGGTATCGGGGCCGGTGCGATCGCCGACGGCGAGGGCGGCCTGCGCTGGACCAAGGTCGACCCGAACGGCGCACCGCTGGCCGGCGCCACCTTCGAGGTGTTGAACGAAGCCGACGAGATCGTGCTCACCGTGGCCGACAACGGCGAACACGATGCCGATCCGGCCGACGGTGCCTTCCTGGTGCAGGGCCTGAACGGTGAAACCTACGTGGTGCGCGAGTCGGAGGCCCCGGCCGGTTACCTGAAGACCGAGGAGACCCGCACCGGTACCCCGACCGCGCGTACCCCGGTGCCGACCCTGGATGCGTTCGTGAACCAGCCGGTGCCCGATGAGCCCGGTGAACCGGAGGAACCCGTTGACCCCGAGGTGCCGGTGGATCCGGAGGATCCGGTTGAGCCCGAGGTGCCGGTGGACCCCGAGGATCCGGTTACCCCGGAGGATCCCGTCACCCCGAGTGACCCGGTTGCGCCGTCGACGCCCACGACGCCGGCCCCGCTGACGCCGGAGAAGCAGCCCGCGGGCAAGCCGTCCGCGATGCCGCGAACCGGGGCCTGACCCGAGCCGACACCAAAGATCGTGTGAGATCTTGCGCGCTGAGCGCACAAGATCTCACACGATCTTGTGTTTGTCAGTCGACCTCGGGGTGGGCCGGATCGTCCAGGAACAATCCCGAACCGTGCTTGCGGTCGTGGTCGTGATCGTGCAGAGCCCCCAGGCCGTAGGCCAATTCCAGGTTGCGGCGGGTCAACACCGCCTCGGGGGTGCCGTTGGCCACCACCCGTCCGCTCATCAGCACGACATGATCGGCCGCGCGGGCCTCGTCCAGGTCATGGGTGGTCAACACCACGGTGTGGCCGTGTTCCCGTTCGTCGTGGATGATCTTGTCGATCTTGCGCGCCGAGGGCAGATCCAGCCCGGTCAGCGGCTCGTCCAACAGCAGCACCTCGTGCCCCTGGGCCAGCCCCTGGGCGACATACACCCGTTGGCGTTGCCCGCCGGAAAGCTCGCTGAGATGACGCTTGGCCAGGTCGGTGATCTCCAGCCGCTCCATCGCCTCGGTCACCTGAGCCCGGTCGTGGCGCTTCATCGGGCGAAACCAGCCCAACTGGGCGTACCGCCCCATCGCGACGGTTTCCCGCACCGTGATCGGGGTGCCCTCGGGGTACTGCACCGACTGCATCACGTAACTGATCCGATTGCCGACCGCGGGCAGATCGGCGATCCGCAGGCTGCCCGAGCGTGGTTTCAGCACCCCGGCCAGGGCATGCAACAGGGTCGACTTGCCCGACCCGTTCGGCCCGATGATCGCCACCACGGCCTCCGCGGGCAGGGTGAAACTCGACGCGGTCATCGCCACGTGGTTGCCGTAGCCCAGCACCAGATCCTCGGCTTTCGCGAACCAGTTCATTCCAGGGTTCCCTTCAGCGGATCGAGGGCGCTGGAGGCGCGGCGCCGCTGGTTGTCCCGCACCCGGCGCACGGTCTGCTTGATGATCAGCATCGCGAAGAACAGGGTGATCGGCACCAGGGCCATCGTGGCCGAGCCGGCCGTCCCCAGGTGGTAACTGAGCATCAGGCCCAGCCACACCGAGAATGCCCCGACCACCACCGAGATCACGAACATCTGCTTCACCGTGCGCGCCACCAGGGCGGCGAAAGCGGGCGGGCCGACCAACAGCCCGAACACCAGCATCGTGCCGACCGCCTGGAAGGACCCGATCACCGCGGCGGCGATCAACACCAGCAGCAGGACGTGGGTCAGCTTGGGGTGCATCCCCAGCGATTCGGCCTTCTGCGGCGAGAAGGACAGTGCCAGCAGCGGCCGGTACAGCACCAGGGAAACCACGATCACCACCGCCGCCATGGACCCCTGGGTGATCA
>JAAYAO010000501.1 GCA_012719335.1 Propionibacterium sp.
ACGACGAGGCCACGGTCAAGACCTTCCGGCGCACCGCCGATCAGGTGTGGCTGTTGCCGCACAACCCCGCCTACGACCCGATCGACGGCAACTACGCCCAGATCCTGGGCAAGGTCGTCGCGGTCCTGCGCCGGGTCTGACCCTCACTCGCCCCGCAATCGGGTCAGCGCACCCACGACGGTCTCCCGGTCGGAGGTCTGCCACATCGGCGGCATCGTCGCGCGCAGGAACGAGCCGTAGCGTGCGGTCACAATCCGCGGGTCCAGCACCGCCACCACCCCGCGGTCGCTGGTGCGCCGGATCAACCGGCCGGCGCCCTGGGCCAGCAACAGTGCGGCATGGCTGGCCGCCACCGCCATGAATCCGTTGCCCCCGGCCTTGGCCACCGCCTGCTGTCGGGCCATGTGCAAGGGGTCGTCCGGACGCGGGAACGGGATCTTGTCGATCAGCACCAGCCGGCACACATCACCGGGCACGTCCAGGCCCTGCCACAGCGACAGGGTGCCGAACAGGCTGGAATCGGCGTCGCTGACGAAACGGCGGGTGAGTTCGGGCAGTTGGGCATCCCCCTGACACAGCACCGTCAGGCTGGGTAGTTCCTGGCGGACATGGATCGCGGCGGCCTCGGCGGCCCGTTGGGAGGCGAACAGTCCCAGGGTGCGGCCACCGGCGGCCCAGACCAGTTCGGCAATCTCGGCCAGCACCTCGTCGGCGGTGCCGTCGCGACGTGGGGGCGGCAGGTTCCGGGCCAGGTACAGGATGCCCTGCTTGGGGTAATCGAAGGGTGATCCGACGTCGATCCCCCGCCACCGGGCCCGGTCCTCCTCGGCGTCCTCGAGCTCGGCCTCGTCGAGGTCGTCGGCGTCCTCTTCCGACTGATCAGTGGCACCCTCGGGCCGGGCCGGGAGTTCGTCATCGGCCCGCAGCCCGACCGAGGAGGCGACCCCGACGAAATCCCCGCCGAGTTTCAAGGTGGCGGAGGTGAACACCACCGGGTGTTCGGCCAGCAGTCGCTCGCGCAGCAGGCCGGCCACGCTCAACGGCGCCACGTTCAGTTGCCGGCCGGAGCGTTCCCGCTCCGACACCCACACCACATCGTGTTCGACCGGGGTGGCCATCCGCTCGGCCACGTCGAAGATCTCCTTGACCGCTGCAGAGGCCTGACGCCGCTCGGGTGGGGCGTCGTGTCCCCCACCGGCCAGGGCGCTGACCACCTTGCGGGTGGTGGTGCGGATCAGGGCACAGGCCTGGGCCACCGCGGATTCGGGGTCGGTGACCCGGGCGAGGTCGGCGTCGTCCAGGGCGGTGCGCAGGGTGTCGCCGAGTTCCAGGAACTCCAGCGCCAGTTCGTCCTCCAGCCAGGTCATAGCCCGTTTGGCCTGGCGTTCGATCTGTTGCGGGCTGAGTTCGGCCGAGGCCGCGCCGGTGACCCGGGACACCAGTTCGTGGGCCTCGTCGACGATCGCCGGCCCGTACTCGGGCAGGGCGGTGCCGCCGTGCATCGCGTCAATGGCCAGCAGGGCGTGGTTGGTGACCACCAGGTCGGCGTCGCGGGCCTGTTCCCGGGATTTCTCGACGAAGCACACCTCCCCGTAGGGGCAGCGTTGCGCGCCCAGGCATTCGCGCACCGGCACCGACACCTGGGCCCAGGCCCGGTGGGTGTGTGCGGGCGCGTCGTCGCGATCGGCCAGCCCGTCGTCCCGGGCCTGCTTCTCGGCCCACGCCCGCAGCGTGACGACCTCGGCCCCGAGCGCCGATTCGGCGGTGACCGTGGGGGTGCTGGTGGGTTCGGGCTCGATCCCGAACAGGCTCTCCTGGTCGGCGCCGACCCCGTCGCGGATCCGCAGCAGGCAGGCGTAGTTCGAGCGGCCCTTGAGCACCGCGGCCCGCGGACGGCGACCGGTGGCCCGCTCCATGGCGTCCAGAGCGGCGGGAATGTCGGAGCCGGCCAACTGGGCCTGCAGGGCGAGGGTGGCGGTGGCGATCACCACCCGCTGGTCGGGGTTGTGGTGCAGATGGGCCAGGGCCGGGGCGAGGTAGCCGAGCGACTTTCCGGTGCCGGTGCCGGCCTGCACCAGCAGGTGATCACCGGTCGCCAGGGCGCGGGAGACCTCACCGGCCATCTGCAATTGCCCGGGACGCTCCGAGCCACCGATGGTGTCGACCACCGTGGTCAGCACTTTCCGGGCCAGTTCTTCGCTCACCGGGCACACCTTAGTTGCCGCCACCGACAGTTTCGGTCTGCAGGGGCACGACCACTTCGGCGGCGAACCGGTCGAGGTCGCCGGTGGGCCACGGCAGGCTGATCTGATCGGCCCACTGGCCGTACCACCGATGCAGCACCGCGGGCAGGTCGGTCCAGGTGGCCTCGGGCACCAGTGCGCGCACCGTGTCGTCGTCGAGTTCGTCGACCAGGCCCGTCCAGTTGCGCGCCCGGGCGGCCGCCCCGAGCCGTTGCCCCACCTCGGCGAGCCCCAGAATGCGCAGGGTGTGTTGGTAGTTCGGCGTGGTGAGCAGAAAGGCCAGTTGTTCCCGGATCCGCCGGCGGGCCTCGGGCAGCTCGTCGGCCTCGGCGGCGGTGATGCACATCGGCACGACGGTCACCGGTGGTACCGGACGACCCGACTCCCCCGCCCCGGCGGCCAGGGCCGGGGCGATCACCTCGGCGAGATAGCGCGGGTGGGAGTTGGTGGCATGGGTGACCAGTCGGTCGGCCCGGCGGCCGGCCAGGGTGACCATCTTCGGGCCCACCCCACCGACGCAGAGCTTCGGCGGGTCACCCAGTAACGGTTGCGGGGTGAACGCCGGTTGCAGCCGGGTGAAGGTGTAGTGCGGGCCGTGATGATCGATGCCGGTGCCGAGGGCGAAGGCGGTGAAGATCTTGCGGATCGCGACCAGGTAGTCGTCCAGCCGGCCGACCGGGTCGGCCCACGGCACCGAGAACCGACCCTCGATGTTGCCGCGCACCTGGGAGGCCAGCCCCAGTTCGAAGCGGTGCCCGGAGAACCGGGCCAGATCCCAGGCCGCGTAGGCGGTGATCATCGGCGACCGCGGAAAGGCCAGGGTCATCGAGGTGCGCACCACCAGATCGGTGGTCGCGTTGATCGCCAGGGCGGCCACCATCAGCGAATCGTGGGTCATCTCGGGGACGTGCAGCACCCGAACCCCGAGACGTTCGGCCAACGCGGCACGGTCGGCCACCTCGGCCAGTTCGGTCTGCGGGGGAAGGGTGAGTGCCACGTCCATGGCAGTCACCTTCTCACGAAGGGTCGCCGTTCCCGGCACGTCCGGCCGTGCGATAGTCGCCGTAGCCGGCGTCGCGCCGGTTCAGCGCCGAGGTGACGTCGGCGCCGGCCCGGGCCATGAAGTCCTTCAGCGCCTCGGTGTGGGTGCCCAGGGCGCACAGTTCGGTGCCGGCCCGGATGCCGGTGCGCAAACCCATCACCTCCATCTGCCGGTGTACCGCCCGCTTGTGCAGCCGGATCAACTCCAGCGGCAGCCGGGAGATGCGTTCGGCCATCGCCAACACCTCCTCGGCCAGATTGTCGGCCGGGAAGTGGCCGGTGGCCCAGCCCAGTTCGGTCGCCTCGATGCCGTTGATCGAGTCGCCGGTGAGGTACATCTCCATCGCCTTGCGCATGCCGACCAGCCAGGGGTGGAAGTGCATATCGGGCACCCCGAAGCGCACCGCCGGGTAACCCATCTGGGCGTCGTCGGCCATGTACACCAGGTCGCAGCCGGTGGCCAGTTCGCTGCCGCCGGCCAGGCAGTAGCCGTGCACCTGGGCGATCACCGGTTTGGACAGGTCCCAGATGCTCATCCAGGCGTCGGTGACGTGCCGCGGCCAGGCCCCTTCCCCGGGTGCGGTGAAACCGGGGATGCTGCTGCCGTCGCCGTACCCGCCGGCCTGCAGGTCGTAGCCGGCCGAGAAGGACGGGCCGTTGCCGCACAGGATCATCACCTTGATGTCGTCGTCCATATCGGCGCGTTGCAGGGCGTCGACGATCTCCCCGCGCAGGGTGTGGTTCAGCGCGTTGCGCTTCTCGGGGCGATTCATCGTGATCCGGCGCACCTGCGGAGCCGGGTCGTCGATCAGAACCATGTCGTAGGTCATCGGGTGCTCCTCGTGCCGGGGCCGGTACCGGCCTCAGTCTCGCAGGTCGATGAGCGCCGTGCCCCAGGTCCGTCCGTGCCTGAAGAAGGCGACCCACCTGGCCTCACTGGCCTGGCAGCCGCCTTCAGATGCAACTCTACATGGGCCACACCGCACGTTCCGGCCACCGGGCGGCCCGTCGCCGGAGAGACGGACGTCGAGTAAAGCTTTCGCCACCACCCCCACCACTGCCGGACGAGGTCCGGAAAGGAGTCCCCCGATGAACACGGTGTCCCCCGCCGAGCAATTGTTCGGCCTGTCCGGCCGGGTGGCCCTGGTCACCGGCGCC